>CAYWDW010000340.1:0-6172 GCA_964457105.1 uncultured Heliobacteriaceae bacterium | reverse complement strand
GGCGTGACATACATTGACAAGGCGAGCGGGCAGGACCGCGAAATCACGGCGCGCGCGGTGGTGCTGGGGTGCGGGACGCTGGAAAGCACGCGGCTGCTGCTGGTGTCAAAGGTCGCCAATTCAAGCGGGCTGGTCGGCAAAAACTTCATCGAACACCTCGACGCCGGAGCGACGGCCTTTCTGCCTGAACTGAGCTTTGCCACCCGCGAAGTCGGCGACGGCATCGGCGGTTCGCACATCGTCATTCCCTGGTTCGGTTACTTCCGGCCCGATGAAAAGCGTGATTTCGTGCGCGGCTTTCAGATCGAACCTTCGGCCCGCACGCGCATGAAGCCGGAAAAAAATCCGAAGCGGACGCGCGGCTTCGGCGCTGACTTCAAGAAGGAAGTGCGCCGCTGGCAGGGCACGCGCGTCTCGCTGGCCTGTCACGGCGAAATGCTGCCGAGTCCGAACAAGTTCGTCGAACTCGACCCTGAGAAAAAAGACAAGTGGGGCGTGCCGGTGCTGAAGATTCATTATCAGTGGGACCACAACGACCGGGCGATGTTCAAGTATGCCCGGCAGACTTACGAAGAACTCTTTCACGCCGCGAAAGCCGTTGACATCAGCCTGCCCGATGAACCGGACAAGCCCGGTCATTCGATTCACGAAATGGGCACCACGCAGATGGGCCGCAATCGCCGGACTTCAGTCCTCAATCAATTCAATCAGTCGTGGGACGTGAAAAATCTGTTCGTCGTGGACGCGGCGGCTTTCGCTTCCGGCACGCACAAAAATCCGACGCTGACGATCATGGCTCTCGCGTGGCGCGCGTCGGAGTACCTGCTGGATGAACTGAAGAAGAAGAATCTGTGAGATTGCAGATTGCAGATTGCAGAATTGGGATTTGAAATGACAGAGCAGCAACAGGCGCAGTTCAATCTGCAATCTGCAACCCGCAATCTGCAATCACTTCTTCCGCTGCTGCTCTGTCTGGCCTGTTTCGTCACGCTGACTTTCCTCGCGCGCGCTCACCCTTTCGGAACCTACGCGACTGAAACAGACTTCTATCATCACTACGCGCCGGATGCGGAGCGCATCGCGGCGGGGCGGTTTCCTGAAAATCCGTTTCAGGGGCCGGGCTATCCGGCGCTGCTGGCGCTTACGGCAAAGCTGACGGGCGATCTTTTTATTGCGGGCAAATGGATTTCAATCAGCAGCGCGACGCTCGTGGTGTGGCTGACGTACTGGTTGTTTGCACGGCTCTTTGCTTATCGCATCGGCATTGGCGCGGCGTTGCTGGTGATGGTCGGCGGGCAGTTTCCGCAGTTTGCGATCAGTTCAACGACCGATCTGTTTTCGCTGCCGCTGACCCTGGGCGCAATGGCCTTGTTGCTCAGTGAACGATTCAGTGTGCGCGGGCGCGTCGCACTGACCGGCCTGGTGACGGGGCTGGCGTGGATGACCCGTTACAACAGCGTCTTTCTGCTGGCGGTCTTTTTGTGCGGCATCCTGGCGCTGAATCTGTTCGATGTGGCGCGGCGCGAACGGGTGATTCTTTCGGCGCTGCTGCTGGTCGTTTTTTTCGTCACGGTGTCGCCCTGGCTGTACGCGAACTGGCAGCATCGCGGCTCGCCGTTTTACAACACCAACTATCTGAACGTGGCGACGGTGTTTTATGGCGAGATGGTCGGCGGCAAGACCAATCAGGACGGCACGCGCGAACTGGCGAAATACTTTCATTCCTTCGGCGAAGTCTTTTTTTACAATCCAAAGCGGATCATCACTTATTACCCGGTCAATTTGTGGGAAAGCCTGAAACTCTCGATCACCACTGATCTGGTCAGTCAGTTGACCGGCTGGTTTGCGCTGGCCGGGGTTGTGCTGGCGGTCATCGAACGACGCTCAAAGGCCGTGCTGTTTGTGCTGATTTCCGGGGCGATTTATTTTCTGCTGATGGGATTGAATCACTGGGAGACACGCTACTATTTTTTCATTCAGGTGCTCTATTCGGGGCTGGCCGTTTATGCCGCGTTCAGGCTGCTCGCACTGGCGCGCGCGCGCGGCTGGCTGGCGCACCCGGCCTTTGCGCTCGTGCCGGTCCTGCTGGTGCTGGCGATGTGGGTCAGTTCATTCAGCATTGCCAGAGCCAGCACTCAGGAATTTCTCGACAGCCATCCGTTTGAAGTGCTTGGCGCACGCGATTACATCCTGGGCACACACGCGCCGCCGCACACGCTGAAGATCGTTTCGCGCAAGCCGCATCTGCCTTACCTCGCGCAGCAGGATTGGATTTTCATTCCGAAGGTGAAATCGCTTGATGAATTCCGTGCCTGGGCGGCGAACAATCAGTTCGATTACCTGGCCATCAGCAACCGTGAAATCAAGGAACGGAAGGAACTCAAACCGCTCGGCGATCCCAAAACCGCGCCCGCGTGGCTCAAAGCAGTGTGGATGAACAAAAAGCCGCTTTACATTCTTTACCAGCCCGTGCGCCCGGCGGCTGAAAATCCGGTGAAGTGAGCGGGCAACACCCGCCGCGCGCCTGGACTCTGACCACGCGATGAGATAAAAGACCCTGCGTCATCATTCCGCTGAAAACCAGCATTAGCAGCTCACAACACCTGTGTCCGACAAGCTGATGAGCTGGTCGTGCATCAACCCGCCGGTTTGACAACACCGACAGGCGCCACAGCCTGGCGGACCTTTTCAAGGGAGGAACGCGATGAACCCCGGACGCCGCAAGCAGATGATCTGGTTATTAATCCCTGCCCTGCTGCTTGTCTGCTTCAGCTTCAGCAGCTTTGGCCAGAACGGATCGAAAAAACCATCCGCACCTTTTGACGGGCTGCGCTTTCGTGAAATCGGCCCGGCTTCTGCCGGTGGCCGCATTGACGATTTTGCGGTCTTCGAGAAAAACCCCGCTATCTTTTATGTCGCCACTGCGACCGGCGGGTTGTGGAAGACCGTCAACAACGGCACCACGTTCGAGCCGGTCTTTGATGAGCAGCCGACTTCGTCAATCGGTGACGTGGCGATTGCGCCGAATGATCCGAATCTGATCTGGGTTGGCACGGGCGAAAACAACAATCGCCAGAGTTCATCGTGGGGCGATGGCGTATACAAATCCGCCGACGGCGGCAAAACGTGGAAGAACATGGGCCTGACCGAATCAAAGCAGATTGCCCGCATTATCGTTGATCCGGTTGATTACGACGTGGTCTATGTCGCCGCGCTCGGCAATCTGTGGGGGCCGGGCGGGCAGCGCGGAGTTTTCAAAACCACCGATGGCGGTCAGACCTGGACAAATATTCTGACGACGGATGAGAACACCGGCGCAACGGAAATCGTGATGGACCCGGCCAACAACAAGGTGCTTTATGCCGCAACCTATCAGCGCCGCCGCGCCACGTGGGGCTTCAATGGCGGCGGGCCGGGCAGCGCGATTTACAAATCCACCGATGCCGGCAGAACCTGGTCGAAGCTGACCAAAGGCCTGCCCGAAGGCCCGCTGGGCCGCATCGGCATGGACGTTTACCGCAAAGATCCGAACATCGTTTATGCCCTCATCGAACACCCGAAACAGGGCGGCGTCTATCGTTCCGAAGACGCCGGCGCAACGTGGACGAAGATGAGCGACACCAACCCGCGCCCGATGTATTTCAGTCAGCTTCGCATTGACCCGAACGACGATCATCGAATCTATGTCCTCGGCGTGCAGCTTCATTACTCCGACGATTACGGCAAAACCTTCAAGGCCGATGGGGCAAGAAAGATTCACGTTGACTTTCACGCGATGTGGATTGACCCGCACAATTCAAATCACACGATGATTGGCGGCGATGGCGGCGTGGGCATCTCTTACGACAAAAGCAAAACTTACGTCTGGCTGAGCAACATGCCCATCGGGCAGTTTTATCACGTGACTTATGACCTGCGTTCGCCGTATCTGGTTTGCGGCGGGTTGCAGGACAACAACACCTGGTGCGGGCCGAGCGCCGTGCGCAATGTTGACGGCATCGGCAACGACGACTGGTTTGTCATCAGCGGCGGCGATGGATTCGTCGCGCAGATTGATCCGAGCGATCATCGCATTCTCTACGCCGAGTCGCAGGATGGCCGGATGAGCCGTATTGACCTCGTGACCAACGAACGCAAGCCGATTCGCCCCGAACCGCTCGCCGGTGAACAGCCGTATCGCTGGAACTGGGACACGCCGATTCTGGTGTCACCGCACAATCCGGCGACGATCTTCGTGGCCGCTAATCGCGTCTTCAAATCAACTGATCGCGGCCATTCGTGGAAGGTCATCAGCCCCGACCTGACAACAAACACCGACCGCAACACACTCGAACTGATGGGCGTCAAAGGCAAGGACATCACCCTGGCAAAAAATGACGGCGTCGGCAGCTACGGCAATCTGGTGACCTTTGCCGAATCGCCGAAGAAAGCCGGACTCTATTACGTCGGATCGGATGACGGGCAGTTGAGCGTGTCGCGTGATGACGGTGCGAACTGGAAGAATGTGACCGCGAAAGTGCCGGGCCTGCCGCCGCACACTTACGTTTCGCGCGTCGCGCCATCGTGCTTTGACGAAGCGACCGTGTACGCCACGTTCGATGGTCATCGGCTGGGCGAATTCGGAACTTTCGTTTATGTCAGCGCTGATTACGGCGAGACGTGGCGCTCGATTGTGAGCAATCTGCCGAAAGGCCAGGTGGTGCGCACGATCACTGAAGACCTGAAAAATCCCGACGTGCTCTATCTCGGCACAGAGGCCGGCCTGTTCGTCACGCTGGATCGCGGCAAATCGTGGACGCGCGTGAAAGCGAATCTGCCGACTGTGCCGGTTTATGAAATCACGCTGCACCCGCGTGACAACGCGATGCTGCTGGCCACGCACGGGCGCAGCGTCTGGATTCTCGATGACCTGACGCCGTTTCAGCAGTTTGCGAAAGCGCAAAGCGCAGATGCCTTTCTTTTCGAGCCGCGCGCCGCTACACAGCGCCGCCCATCGAATGAAAGAATGCGCGATTTTGAAGGCGACATGAAATTCCTCGGCAAGAATCCCGACGAAGGCGCAACGTTCACTTATCACCTGAAAGCCGCCGCCAAAAATCTGTCATTGAAAGTGACCGATCAGAGCGGCGCCGTCGTGCGCGAATATTCCGGCGACAAGGTGAAAGGTAAAACTGAAGCTGGCATCAATTCAGTAGTGTGGGATTTGCGCGTCGAACCGCTGCCGCCGCCGCCTGGACAACAACAGGGCGGAGGCGGTGGAGGATTTTTCGGCGGCGGTTCGCAGGGGCCGTATGTGCTGCCCGGCACCTATAAGGTCACGCTGACAGTTGATGGCCGTGAAACCGGGGTCAGTGCGTTCACAGTGCAGGGCGATCCTGAAATTCAGCTTGCCGACGCCGACCGGCGCAAACTGTTTGAGACTTCGATGCAGTTGCATCAGATGCACCGCAAACTGAACGAGGCCATCGCTTCAGTCACAGCCCTGAACGAACAGGTGACGATGCTGGAAAAGATGGCAAAGGAGAATCCGAATCTGCCCGCTTCAATCAAATCGGCCATCGGGGATTTCGCAAAGAAGCTCGGTCCGGTAAAGATGAAGTTCGGCGTCGGCATCGGCCCCGAAGTGTTTGCCAGCGGAGATTTCAGCCGTCTCGAAAACGTCCGCTTCCAGTTGCCGGGTTTGAAAAGCGGCGTCATGGCTTCGACTTCATTGCCGACCGAAACGCAGATGCGGATGACCGGCGAGATGCAGACAAAGCTGAATCAGGCGATTGACGAGGCCAACGCGCTGATCAGCGGCCTGCCCGCACTTTACAAACAAATGGCTGAAAGCAGCGTCTATCCGTCAATGCAGAAACCAGTACAGACGATCAGCAAATACGCTCCGGCCGCGGGGCCCGGGGAGCGGTCGCATCCGTCTGATCCGCGTGCCAGGCTGCTCACAATCCCAGCCTCTGCCACTTCTCATCCACGATTCTTTTCACTTCAGCGCTCGTCTGATTCTCGCGCGGCTATCGGCTCACATTGCAGGCCCTGACGCTCAATAGAACGGAAGTGGATTAGATCGGTTTTCAGATTAGTGTATGGGCAGCGCCGCCGGCACAGTACCGCGACAGTGATGGAGCGGTCGTGGCGTGGAAAACACTGTTGCCGATGGGTCTGGCGCGCCAAC
>CAYWDW010000339.1:0-6206 GCA_964457105.1 uncultured Heliobacteriaceae bacterium | reverse complement strand
GATTTCTGAAACCATCCCCCGCCACACCTCGTAATGCCTGTCCGTAAGAGGCCCGTTGATGCGCTCTGAATTGTGATCGCACAAGGGTTTCAATGATGACAACTGTATTGATCATTTCGGTTCTCTCGTTACTCTTCCTTCTGCTCGCCGCCTTACGGCTCCGTCGTCCGCAGCCGCAACCTGAAGACACAATCATTCCCTTTCCGCGTCCGCGCCCGCGCGCTTTGTTCAGCGAGCCGGATGAAAGCAGCGCCCGCCGATTGCAGGCCGAACTTGAAATCGCAGCGCAGCAATCGCAGCGCACTGCATTGCGGGCGCGGGCCGCGCAGGGCGATTTGTCGGCGCTGCACGAAGCGCACCTGAGCGGTGATGCCGAGCTTTATCGTGAAACGCTCAACGCGCTGGTCACGGTGGCGGCGGGTGCAACTGATGCGGCGGAAAGGCTGCACCATCTGGCGGCTGACATCGCGCAAAGCCGGGAGCTGCGCGCAAGCACAGCGCTGGCCGCTGAAATGATTGCGCTGTGGCAGCGGTCGCCCGGCAAATCGGCCCTCGGCGAAATGCTGCACATCGCCGCGCTCGCGGATGATGCCGCGACTTACAAACTGGCGGTTGAAGCGGCGGTTGAGAAATGGAAGGACGGCAGCCTGGCTGATGTTTCCGCGACTTATCTGACGGCCCTGCTTGAAAGCGAATTCTGGGTCATCGGCGCGGAAGCCAGAAAGGCCGGAGCGAGTTTCACTTTGAAAAAAGCCCTCAGCAACGTGCGCCGCGAACTGGCTGCGGCGGACGGTCAGAAGCGGTAACACGGCCTCAGCTCGAGCGCCCAGGGCTGCTGCTTCTGATTTCACCTGAAGCCAGTGATCGGAGGATCACAATGGACATCTTTTTTCTGGTCGCCGGACTGATCGTGGTCCTGTGCCTGCTCACGCTGCTCACGCAGTTTATGGTCAACGTCGGCGCACGCGAAATTGCCATCAAGGAGCGGCGCTACGTTGGTCAGAAAATGCCGCCAGGCCGCGTCGTGGCGACCGAAGGTGAAGTCGGCATTCAGGCCGATGTGCTCAAACCCGGACTGCATTTCATCAAGTGGCCCTTTGAGCGCGTGGTCAGAAAAGTTGCGCTCGTCGAAATCGGGCCGGATGAACTGGGCATCATTGAAGCGATTGACGGCGAACCGCTGCCGCCGGGTCGCATCTTCGCGCCGGATCGCGCGATGAATGCGCACAACAACTTTCAGGATCCGATTGCGTTCATCAAAAAAGGCGGCGTCAAGGGCATTCAGTTGCGCACGCTGCCGCCGGGCCTGTGGCCGATTCACCCTTACCTGTTTCGCGTTTCGATGGCGAAAAACACCGTCATTCCGCAGGGCCGGGTGGGCATCATCACTTCGGCAGGCGGCGACCCGCTGGACGCCGGGCGATTGCTGGGCAAGGCGATCAGCGATCATCGCAACTTTCAGGACGCCGAACAGTTCATCGCTTCGGGCGGGCAGAAAGGCCCGCAGGTCGAGGTTCTGACGCCGGGCACATACCGCATTCTGACCGCGTCAGTTCAGCTTGAGAATCAGAAAGAACTCAAGCCCGGCTTGTTCACGGTGCAGCTTTACGAGGCGACGCTGATTCCTGAAAACACGGTCGGCCTGGTCGAAGCCCTGGATGGTTCGCCGCTCAATCCGCGTGATTACGTCGCCACGCCCATGGCCGGTCACGACAACTTTCAGGACGGCCATGAATTCATTCGCAGCGGCGGACAACGCGGGCCGCAGAAAGACATCCTGCTGCCCGGCACCTATTACATCAACCCGCTGCTCTTCAAGGTCATTTCTGAAAAAGCCGGCGAAGTGAAACCCGGTGAAGTCGCGGTGATCGTCTCAAACACTGGCAAGGATGCTTCAGATGAAATCCGCCGCCGGATGGCCGAAAAGATTCGGGACCGGCTCGAACGCGAAGAGGCCGAGCAGCTTGCCAAAGCGGCGGCGCGGCTCGATCAGCTTGATCCGAATGACCGCACGGTTGACGAGATTCGTGAAGAACTGAGGATCAGCGATCCGCTGGATCAGCGACTCGACCAGGGCGCGCACGAAGCTTACGTCGTGCCGGATGGTTATCGCGGCATTCAGGAAACGGTCGTCGGCCCCGGCAAGTATTACGTCAACACGCTCGCCGTCACGCCGGTCATCATTCCGACGACGAATCAGACGGTGGAATGGACGACTGAGAAAGTGCCGAATACCTTTGACCCCTTCGAGGTGATTTCAAAGGACGGCTTCACGATGCAGCTTGAAGTGCGCGTCGTGTTTCGCGTCAAGCCCGAAGACGCGCCGTTTATGGTCGCCAAGATCGGTTCGATTGACCGGCTGATTCAGAACGTCATGCACCCGCTGATTGATTCGATCTTTCGCAACCAGGCTTCAGAATCGTCAGCGATGGCTTACCTGCAAAACCGTCACGAAGAGCAGGAGCGCGCCGAAGCGAAGGTCCGAGCGCACCTGCTCAAATATCACGTGGACGTGGTCAACGTGCTGATCTGCCACATCCGGCTGCCGGAAGAACTGATGAAGACGCAGACCGAAAAGATTCTGGCCGAACAGAAACAGGCGATGTTCAATGCGCAGCGCGAAGCTGAAGTCAGACGCATTGAACTCGAAAAGACCAAAGCCCACGCCGATAATCAGCGCGACCTGATGGCCGCCACAGTCGGCGTTGACATTTCGACCCGCCGCGCCGAACAGCGCAAGGCCGAAGCCGACGGCGAAGCGCACTTCATTCTGACGACGGGCAGGGCCGAAGCCGAAAAGATGCGGCTGATGGGCGAAGCGCAGGGCGTGGCTTACCGCGAGCAGGTCAACGCGCTTGGCCCGCAGGGCGTCGCGCTCGTCGAAACGCTCAAGGTGATTGGTGAAAAAGGCGTGCGCATTACGCCGGACGTCCTCGCTTCGGGCGGCAACGGCGACAGCGCAGGCGGCCTCGGCACGCTGCTGCTGCTCAATCTGTTCCGCGACCAGGTGAAGCCAAACGGGCAGCACGCCGATGGTCAAGCAAACAGCGCGGCAGGGCTGAGGTAGCAAGGTCCGCCCGCGCTGAACTGAGGGTCCTGAAAGTTTGACGGGCCATGCAGCGGCAATGGCATTAAGTTAAGCGAGAGAACAAACAGGAAGAGAGATAACGGAACAAACGGAAATAACGAAACACACGGAACAGCCCTGTGCTGAATCTGCCTGGTTTCGTCTGTTCCGTTATTTCCGTCTGTTCCGTCATCTCTCTTCTGCTTAACCTAATGCCATTGGCCATGAAGCGACAGGACTCACGCTGCCGCCGCGAATAAAAGCAGCATGGTCGGACGGCCAGTGACGACGCCGTTCAGCGCGTGGTCTGTCGCAGGCCGAGCCAGACGCCGAAGCCCGCTTCCGCCACGCACATCAGCCGCGTCGCAGTCGGATGATCGGCCAGCGCGCCAATCATTTTCTGATAAGGCTGCGGGCCGAAGCGCCAGAGTTGCAGATACCGGCGCGGACGCAGCGCCCCGACGACGCCTTCTCCGATCATCCCGATGGCCAGCAGTTCCATCAGCCGTTTGCGTTGTTTGCTCATCCTGATCTTCCTTTCTGAACTATCGCTTTCAAGCGACAGAATTTCTCTTCCACGAAGTCACACGAAGCAGAAACGAAGGAAGACATCAGGCTCGGTGTCTCTCTTCGTGCCGCTTCGTGTGACTTCGCGGATCAACATTTCCCTGAAGCTTCAGTGCGATTCGGCATACCAGTCAGCGCGCGCGAGCGGCAACCCGCTGCGCCCCTGATCCGGTTTGGAGAGCAGCGTCTGACAAAGACTGAGCCAGCCGCGATCAAAGCCGTAAGCCGAACTGCACATCAGCCGCCAGATGCGATAAGTCGTTTCATCCGTCAGGCGACAGACTTCGTCGTGACGGGCTGCCAGGCGGCGCGCCCAGTGGCGCAGCGTGAGCGCATAATGCTCGCGCAGGTTTTCGACATCGCGGACCTCGAAGCCGCATTCTTCAGCCACGCGCGCCGTCGTGCTGATCGGCACGAGTTCACCGTCAGGGAAAATGTAGCGGTCCACGAATGAATGCCCGTGTGGCAGCGGTTCGCCGCAGCTTCGCGCGATGCCGTGATTGAGAAAGACTCCGCCGGGCCGGAGCAGCCGCCACGCCTGCTGAAAATAGACGGGCAGCAGGGCTTCACCGACATGTTCGAACATGCCGACGCTGACCAGTTTGTCGTAAGCCTCCGGTCGGTCGAGTTCGCGGTAATCACAGACCTCGACCTGACAGCGGTCGCTGAGTCCGGCCTGCCGGATTCGCTCTCTCGCCAGTTCGGCCTGCGGCTCGCTGAGCGTAATGCCGTGCGCCCGCGCGCCGTAATGTTTCGCCGCGTGAATGAGCAGCCCGCCCCAGCCGCAGCCGAGGTCGAGCAACTGTTCGTCGCGCTGCAGGCGCAGCTTGCGACAAAGATAATCCAGCTTGCGCTCCTGCGCGGTATCCAGATCTTCTGCGGGCGAAGCGAAGTAAGCGCAGGAATAGACCATGCGCTGATCGAGCCACAGCGCATAAAAATCATTTGAGACGTTGTAGTGATAAGCGATGGCCTCGCGGTCGCGCGTCAGGGAATGCGGCGCGCCGCTCAATTGCGCGGCCCGGTGCCCGTCGCGGTGACGAGCCTCGGAGGGCAGCCTGAAGAGCAGCCGCATCAGGCGCAGCCGCTCCGCCAGGCCCGGCTTGCGCGCTGACAGATATTCAGCCAGCGCCAGCACTCCGCTCAAATCTCCTTCAATGTCGCAGTCGTCGTAAATATAAGCTTCACCCAGGCTGACGTCGTCGGGCGGCCAGAACATTCGACGCAGCGCGCCGGGATGCTGCAGCACCAGGGTGAACCGGGTCGGCTGCCCGGCCTCGGCCTCCCAGGTGACGTCATTCCACAACCGCACGGCGAAATTGCGCGGGTGATAATCACCCAGCAGTTGATGCAGAAAGCTCAGACTCGTGCCGGTGGCCTGATCACTGCTTTGTTCTTTCAGCGCGACGGCCCCGACCTCCTGGCTGAAACGATTTTGCGGCGAAAGCGATGACTGAGACTGGAACATAAAAACTCCCCAGGTGGGGAGTGGAGGGAGGCAGCCGTGTTTAGCGAAAGGCCATGCTGCCGAAGACTCTGCCCGCGACCGAGGTGCCGCTCAGCATTTCTGATGCGCCAACACAAATCAGCGCCACCAGCACCAGCGTCAGCGGAGCGTGACCGCTGAGCGCGAGAATGCCCAGCACGACGGCGCCGGCACCGACCAGCACATCCGAACCGCTGGCCGCATAGAGCGCGTCACGTGCGATGTAATGTTCGCGCGCGGATTCAAATTCCCGCCTGATCGGCAGCGAACTGAGACGCGCAATGGACGCGCTGGCCATCAGCAGGGCTGCGCCAAAAACAATCACAGCCGCCGACAGCAGCGTCAGTGGCGCGAGGCCGATCAGCCCCAGCACGCCCAGGACAATGCCCGCCACTCCGCACAATGATTCCATCGCCATGCCGCCACCGATGATTTCGTGGTTGTAACTCATCTGTGTTCCGGCCAGCACGCGCGAATAACGCGCGGCAATGGCACCGCCGCCAACCAGCAGCGCGCCGCCGGCGGCAATGGTGGCAATCGAGGCCAGCATCATCGGTGCCACGCCGAGCAGCCCGACAATCGCCAGCACCAGCGCGCCAATGCCGCCGATGCCCTCAATCACCGAGCCGCCCCCGACTTCCTCGATGCCCATCCTTTCTTGTCGTGACGTAATGTTTTCCATGTTTTCCATAACATTCCCTCCTCTGTGAAATGATCCACTGGAAGTGCGCGCTTTCTGCTCGGCCACGTCAGGCAGGCGAATCTGTTTGCCGGATGACCGTTCAGAGAGCATCACACCCACGCCGCCATTATCCGCCTGCCGGACCGGCTTGTCAGTGCGTTATCGCACCCATCGGCCCTGCGCGCTGGCGTGCAGACAATCGGGAAAGTTAATGAGGAATCACCGGAAAAACAGCCTGAAGGAAAAGACAAAGAAGCTCACTTCTGCGCGCCCAGTCCTGCGCTCGCGTTCAAAATATCGGGCCAGCAGGCGAGCGGGCAACTCGGGACCGGCGTTGGGGGGCGGGCGGGCTCCGGCCCGGGGGGCCCCGCGCCCCCCAGGCCAGTAGGGGGGCGGTGCGAAGG
>CAYWDW010000338.1:0-6213 GCA_964457105.1 uncultured Heliobacteriaceae bacterium | reverse complement strand
GATCACGTCGTCAACAAGAAGGCTGAGGTCGTGCGCGTTTATCTTCCGCCTGACGCCAATACTCTGCTTTCCGTCACTGATCACTGTTTGCGGAGCCGAAACTACGTCAACGTCATCGTCGCCGGAAAACAACCCGCGCTGCAATTCCTTAATATGGACGCGGCCGTCAAGCACACGACGGCTGGGATCGGCATCTGGGAATGGGCAAGCAACGATGAGCGCGCCGAACCCGATGTTGTCATGGCGTGCGCCGGAGACGTGCCCACGTTGGAGACGCTGGCATCCGTGGATATTCTCCGCCAACAATTTCCCGAGCTGAAGATTCGCGTCGTCAACGTCGTTGACCTGATGACGCTTCAGCCCGCGAGCGAACATCCGCACGGATTGTCTGACAAGGATTTCGATTCTCTTTTCACCACCGACAAGCCGATCATCTTCGCCTTTCACGGTTACCCGTGGTTGATCCACCGGTTGACTTACCGGCGGACAAACCACGATAACCTGCATGTGCGCGGGTACAAGGAAGAGGGAACTACCACGACGCCCTTCGATATGGTCGTCTTAAACGATCTGGATCGTTTTCATCTCGTGATGGACGTCATTGACCGCGTGCCAAAGCTCGAGCGAATCGGCGCGCACGTGAAACAACTGATGCGCGACAAGCGGCTGGAACACAAGCATTATATTCGCGAACACGGTGATGACATGCCGGAGGTTTGTGATTGGAAATGGCCGTATTAATTATGAACATCCTCGTTACTGCGGTAACTCCACAGTCATCGTCTCGGTAGAAGGGTAGTTCCCGGAGGGATATCCAGTGGAAAAAGGCACGCTCAAAGCTGCTCATCGTGAAGATCATCCGACCGAGGCGGAGATTGACAGGATTCTCGCAGAGTCGTTCCCGGCGAGCGACCCTCCGGGTTGGACACTGGGACTGGAACAAACTGGCGCCCCGACGGATCAACGGCAATCGGAAGAAGCGTCTGCCTTGCTTGAGACTGTCGTCGTGACGCGCATGCGGGATCTGGTCGGGGGCTTCAAAGTCCGCCGCGCGCTTCCTTCTTCGCGGCGGCGCATGGTCGGCCCGTTCATCTTCCTGGATCAGATGGGACCTGAGATATTGCAGGCGAACACCGGCCTCGACGTGGCGCCGCATCCGCACATCGGCCTTGCTACGGTGACGTATCTTTTCGAAGGTGAACTCCTGCACCGCGACAGCCTCGGCGTTGTTCAGCCGATCCGCCCCGGCGAAGTCAACTGGATGACCGCAGGCAAAGGTATCGTGCATTCCGAACGCACTCCGCCGGAGCTGAGGCAGACGGGATCAAAGCTTTTCGGCATTCAATCATGGGTCGCCCTGCCGCAACGCGACGAGGAAACCGATCCTTCTTTCGTCCATCACGGGGCGGATGAGTTGCCGGTCATTGAGGGTGAAGGCAAGCGCGTGCGCCTCATCAGCGGCTCGCTCTACGGCGCTCGCTCGCCGGTTCGGACGCTCTCGGAGATGTTCTACGCGGATGTCACGATTGAGCCGGGAGCGCGACTGCCTGTTCCGACCGAGCACGAGGAGCGCGCCGCCTACGTCGTCGGAGGGGCGGTCGAGTTGCTACGTGATGGCGGAACCTTCAACGCCGGGCAGCTCATGGTCTTCAAGCCGGGCGAGGAGATCACGCTTCAAGCGCCTGAATCGTCTCCCGCCCGCGTCATGCTGCTCGGCGGAGAGCCGCTGGATGGGAAGCGCCACATCTTTTGGAATTTCGTCTCCAGCTCGAAGGGGCGGATTGAACAGGCGAAGGAAGATTGGAAGGCGGGCCGCTTCACGCCAGTGCCGGACGAGACAGGGTTCATTCCGCTCAATTCATCGGAGCTGAATCACGAGCTACGCCGCAAGCAGGTGTAAACACCTGTCTCCCCCAGGTATTCACACGCTTACCCGCCACGCCATTTATCCTTATGATGACTGTCTGCTCGACAAGGATTGTCCTGAATGCAAAGGAACGCGCCAGCAGCCCTGTCTGCTCTGCGGGGGAAGCGGCTTCATTGGCGGTGCGGGTTTCTTTCCAGCCAGCGATCTGCCTTCGCGGGCAAAGGAAGGGAGGTAAATGAATGATGTTTTCTCAGGCTGCTGTCAGCAGGATGCAACCATCCGACCCGGCACCAGCCGATAAGTCTCATCTGTTGATCGTCGCCGACTGTGCAGACCGGCTGGCCGGATTAGGAGCCTTGCTCCGCACCGATGGGGTGGAAGTCACCGGTGCCGCTTCTTCCGAAGAGTTGAGCCGTGCCTGTCACAACAAACATGATCTGGTGGTGGTTGATGTTGGCGCGGGTCGCTTGCGGGAGGTACTCCGCACCCTCAGATCGAGTGTGCGGCACAGCGGGGTTTCATTGCTCGTTGAAGCCAGCCGGGTTCTCACCGAGCCGAGCCTGGCCGGAGTGTTTCCCAGGTACAGGGCGATGCCGTGCAGCCGTTCAGACCTGGTGAAGCTGGCGCGCCGCCTGATCACTGGCGACCATCGCCTGGCTGACAATCGGTTGTTACTCTGAAGCAAAATTCGCCTGTGCCCCAGGTGCAACACAGATTCCCGGCTCGGAGTGATCGTCTGGCTTTCGACCTGATTCCCGCCCGGCGGCTGTCGGCGCTGAAGCGGTCGGCAAAGTTCAGGGCTGAATGTTCGGATCAGGTTCCGGCTGCAATGTTTTCTCGTGCATTTCACGCAACCTGAATTTCTGGATCTTGCCTGAAGCGGTCAGCGGAAAGTCGGTCACAAAGCGCACGTATTTCGGAATCTTGAAGCGCGCGATTTTTCCCTGACAGAAACTTCGCAGTTCTTCTTCAGACGCGGTGGCGCCGGATTTCAATCTCACGGCGGCGGCAACTTCTTCGCCAAAGAATGCACTGCTGACGGCGTAAACATACACGTCGGCGACTGCGGCGTGCTGGCGCAAGAGATCTTCGATCTCCTTTGGCGCGATGTTTTCGCCGCCGCGAATGATGATGTCCTTAATGCGGCCCGTAATGCGCACGTAACCGTCGGCATCCATCGTCGCCTGATCACCGGTGCTGAGCCAGCCGTCGTCATCAATCGCGGCGCGGGTGGCGGCTTCGTTGTTGTAATAACCCTTCATCACGTTATCGCCGCGCACGCACAATTCGCCGGGTTCATTCATACCGACCGGCTGGCGCGTGACCGGATCAACGATCTTCACTTCCATTTCGGGCAGCACGCGCCCGACGGTCTGCGTGCGATTGGCGATTGAATCGTCACGCGCCGTTTGCGTAATGCCCGGCGAAGCTTCGGTCAGTCCGTAAATGATCGTGATTTCGCGCAGGTTCATTTCCTCAATCGCGCGGCGCATCAATGCTTCAGGACAGAGCGATCCGGCCATCACTCCGGTGCGCAGCGAAGAGAGATCGAAGCGCGCAAACTCAGGGTCTTCCATTTCCGCCAGAAACATCGTCGGCACGCCGTAAAGCGAAGTGCAGCGTTCGCGTGAGCTGACTTCCAGCACGCGCCGCGCCTCGAAGGATTCAACGGGACAGAGACAAACGCCGTGCGTATACGCGCCCAGCACGCCGATCACGCAGCCAAAGCAGTGAAAGAGCGGCACGCACAGACACAGCCGATCCTGCGGCGTATAACCCAGCCCCTGGCCCAGCCAGTAACCGTTGTTGATGATGTTGCGGCTCGACAGCATCACGCCTTTCGGAAAGCCCGTCGTGCCGGAGGTGTACTGCATATTGATCACATCATCGAGCGCGACTTCGCGCGAGCGCGCGTCAAGCTGCGCGTCAGTGATTTCAGCGGCGCGAGCGCGCAACACGTCATAAGACATCAGATCAGCGGGACAGTCAGCGCCGATAAAAATGGCGCGTTTCAGATGCGGCAAACGAACGTCGCCTGCCGCGCCGATTTCGCGCAGCGCGCCGACATAATCAACCTCACGAAAACCGCCAATGGTGAGCACCGTCGCGGCTTCGCTCTGCCGCAGCAGGTAATCAACCTCGTTCGCCCGCAATGAAGTATTGACTGTCACGAGAATCGCGCCGATTTTGGCGAGCGCAAATTGCAGCACGACCCACTCCGGCACATTCGTCGCCCAGAGCGCGACCCGCTCGCCGCGTTCAACTCCGCAGGCCATCAACCCGCGCGCAATCAGCCGGGCTTCGGTTTCAAGTTCAGCGAACGTGAAGCGCAGCTTGCGATCTGCATAAACGAGCGCTTCGTTGTGCGGCACAGATTCGGCCAGCCGCGTGAGCAGCGCGCCGACGGTGACATCACGGTAAGGTATGGTCTGAGTATTCATGGCAAATCTCACAATCAACGGAATACTGATTGAACTGAGGCAACGGATCAGCACAGCCTGATCTGTGGCAACCTGCGGCATCCGCTTGATAAGCTGATGAATGACGGCTGGAAACGCGGCTGATTGTACCTGCAACGTTTTGCTTTCGCCATTGCGCGTCTGCGCCGGGTCGTGAAATTATCTGCCTGGAATCATCTGCATGGTTTGCAACTGATATTCACCACCAATCACGGGAGACAACCGGACATGAATCGCAGAACCTTTCTCAACACGGCGGCGCGCGGTGCCGTCGGCGGCCTCGGCCTGGCCGCCCTCAGTTCAGCGCACAATGCCGCCTTTGCCGCCAGGATCAATAAAGTCGGGCTGCAGCTTTACACCCTGCGCGATCAGATGCAGCAGGACGTTGAAGGCACGCTCGCCAGAGTCGCGCAGATCGGCTACCAGGAAGTTGAATTTGCGGGTTATCAGAACAAGACGCCGCAGCAGATCAGAGACCTGCTGAAAAAGAACGGTCTGACCGCGCCCGCAGCGCACTTTCCGCTGACCAGCTTTGGCGACAAGACCAGCAAGGTCATCGGCGTCGCCAAAACCATCGGCCACAGCTACATCGTCTGTCCCTGGCTGGAACCGTCAGAGCGGCAGCGCCTGGATGATTACAAGCGCCTGGCCGCGACGCTCAACAAAGCCGGTGAAGCGTGCAAAAAGGCCGGGATTCAGATGGCCTATCACAATCACGATTTCGAGTTCGCGCCGCTTGACGGCCAACTGCCGTTTGACCTGCTGCTCGCTGAAACCGATCCGAAACTGGTGAAGATGGAGCTTGATCTGTACTGGATTACCAAAGGCGGTCAGGATCCGCTGGCTTATTTTGCGAAGTATCCGGGCCGCTTTCCGCTCGTTCACGTCAAGGATATGGACCGCACGCCGCAGCAGGGTTTCACCGAGGTCGGGCGCGGCACGATTGATTTCAAAAAGATCTTCGCGCAGTCAGGCAGGGCCGGAATCAAACATTACTTCGTCGAGCAGGATCAGACTCCGGGGTCGCCCTTCGACAGCATCAAAATCAGCGTTGAATACCTCAAGCAACTGACCTTTTAGCCAGCCAGAAGAGCGCTGCCTGAACAGACCGCAATCAAAACCGGAACCGGATTGTCAGTGTCGTCTGTTCCGTGATTTTTGTCCGTTCAGTCATCTATCGTTTGACCGCCACCGCCTGCATTTCAAAATGCCCGCCGAGCAGCAGCGGCCCGGAGCCGATGAAGGCGCGGGCCGGGAAGTTCTGTTTGAAGTAAGTGCGATAGATCGCATTGAACTGCTCGAATTTCGTCAGGTCAGGACAAAAGACCTGCACCGTCACGAGGTCATCCATCGTCATTCCCGCCTCGGCCAGCACAGTCTTGAAATGATCGAGCAGCAGCCGCACTTCCTGCCCGGTGTCTTCGGGCACCTTGCCGGTCTGCGGATCAATGCCGATCCATCCGGCCAGATACAGCGTGTTGCCCACCAGCACGGCGTCACTGAACGGAGCCTGCACCGGACGCCCCGGCAGGTTGATGTAACGCCGCGCGGCTGACTGTTGTTTCTGTCTGAAAGCGGCAGTGGCCAGGACTCCGACACACAGCCCGGCCAGCAGCGCCGCGAGGATGATTCTTTTCATCGTGGCAATCCTCCACTGAATATTGAGTGATGCAGTTCAGGGCCGGGCGTGCCCAGCCCCGCCCTGATTAGTTGTGATTTGAACTGATGCCTGAAGTGCCGCCATTAAACCACACCCAACGATGCCTTCACCAGGTGCGCAGCAGGCGCTCCTTAACAAGGGCGCTTCTTAACAAGGAGCGCAGGCGTCCCGCCTGCTGAAGCTGCCCTTCGCCTCGCCGCAGCTTTCGGTCATCTTTGCCAAAGAGA
>CAYWDW010000337.1:580-6216 GCA_964457105.1 uncultured Heliobacteriaceae bacterium | reverse complement strand
GCCAGCCGCTCATCGGTCGAAGTCGGCGCGGCCAGAAAGATTGTATCAACTCCGGCCCGGTTCATTTCAGCCGAAAATTCATCGGCTTCATCAGGAATCAGATCAGTGACCAGCACGCCGTCAACGCCTGATGCGTGCAACGCTGCGCCCAGGCCCGTGCGGCGAAACTGCAGCAGCGGGTTGAAGTAAGTAAACAGGACCACCGGCACATCGCGGCGCTGCCTGAACCGTTCGACGACGGGCAGAATGTCAGCGATGCCCACCGGATTTTTCAGCGCGCGTTCAGAGGCCCGCTGAATCACCGGCCCGTCGGCCATCGGATCAGAGAAGGGAACTCCGAGTTCGATGATGTCGGCTCCGGCATCGGCCAGGGCATCGAGCAGCCGTTCAGTCGTCGCCAGGTCAGGATCACCGGCGGTGATGTACGGGATGAAGCCTTTGCGACCGGCGGCCTGTAGTTGATTGAATCGTTCGGTGATTCGGCTCATGCGTTTGAGTGGTAAGTCACGCGCCAGATTTTTTTGGCACCGTCATCAACAATCAGCAGCGACCCGTCACGCCGCACCGTCAGCCCGGCGGGCCGCCCCCACACTTCCTGCTTCGGCGCATCGGTCAGCCAGCCGGTGACGAAGTTTTCATAGCCGCCTTCGGGTTTGCCGTCCTTGAAGGGCACGCGCACGACCTTGTAGCCGCGCTTCTGCGAGCGGTTCCACGAACCGTGCAGCGCGACGAACGCATCGTCCTGATACTCCTTCGGAAACATTGCGCCGGTATAAAAGACCAGGCCGAGCGGCGCGCTGTGCGCTTCAATCAGCACGTCAGGCACGATGGCCTTTGCGACGAGTTCGGGCTTCTGATCCTTTGCGCGGCGCGGGTCAATGTGCTGACCGATGTATGAATACGGCCAGCCGTAAAAGCCGCCGTCTTTGACCGACGTGATGTAATCAGGCACGAGGTCATCGCCGAGGCCGTCGCGTTCATTGACCGATGTCCACAGTTCTTTCGTTACCGGATTGAAGGCCAGCCCGACCGGATTGCGCAGCCCTGAAGCGAAGATGCGATGGCCGCTGCCGTCAGGATTGTATTCGCTGATCGCCGCGCGACGCGGGTCGGGTTCAATATCAACGTTGGTGCCGGACCCGACGCTGACGTAAAGTTTTTTTCCGTCAGGGCTGAAGGTCAGATTGCGCGTCCAGTGATTGTTCTGACCGGGAATGGTCAGGTCAATGATCTTTTCCGGCTGGCCTTCAAGCTTTGTGGTGCCTGCCCGATATTTGAAGCGCACGACGCTGTCCATATTGCCGACGTAAAAATAACCGTCGTGAATGGCCATCCCGAACGGGCGCTTCAGACCTGAAACGAAACTGAAGCGTTCAGTTTTATTGTCAATCGCGCCGTCATTATTGGCGTCGCGCAACAGCGTGATGTTGCCTGCCTGGGGATCGGCGACAAACAGATCGCCGTTCGGCCCTTCGATCATCCAGCGCGGAACCGAGAACTCGCCTTCGGCAAAAACATTGACGGCAAATCCGGCTGGCACCTGCAACCGGGCGTCAGACGGTTGCGGTACGATGACCGACGGATTATCGGCTGACTTTGTGTGAAAAGGTTCTGGCAATGAATCCGGCGAAACAACGATGCGCGCGCTGCGGGCGAGCGTGCCGGTGGTGACAGGGTTTCTGGTTTCCGGTTCCGGCTGACGACAGCCCGCCAGAACGCCGGTGAGCAACAACGCGATGGTCAGTGTGAATGATCTGAGGTGCATGGATTTTTGAGCAGTTGTTGTGCGGTTGATGTTGAGCAGACGCGGCAGAACTTCAAGGCTGCACAGCCTCGCCCAGTTTTTCAATCACGGTGTTGACATCCTTGTCGCCGCGACCGCTGAGATTGACCACAATAATCTGATCGCCCGCGAGCGTGGGCGCCAGTCGGATGACTTCGGCCAGGGCGTGCGAACTTTCGAGCGCCGGAATAATGCCTTCGGTGCGCGAAAGCAGTTGCAGCGCGGCGAGGGCTTCGTCATCCGTCGCTGACACGTAGCTGACCCGCGCCTGATCGTGCAGGTACGAATGCTCCGGCCCGATGCTCGGATAATCGAGTCCGGCTGACACCGAATGCGTCGCCGCAATCTGCCCGCGCTCGTCCTGCAACACATAACTGCGCGTGCCCTGCAGCACGCCGACGCGCCCGCCGCCTGCATTCAAAAAACGCGCCGCGTGTTCGCCGACGCTGGTGCCGTAACCGCCGGCTTCGACGCCAATCATCTTTACTTCGGCATCGTTGAGAAAATCGTAGAACAGGCCGATGGCATTGCTGCCGCCGCCGACACACGCGATCAGATAATCGGGCAGGCGACCTTCGCGTTCGAGCATCTGCGCGCGGGCTTCGCGGCCAATCACGCGCTGAAAATCGCGCACCATCATCGGGTACGGATGCGGGCCGAGCACCGAACCGAGCAGATAATGCGTGTCTTCAACATTCGTCACCCAGTCGCGCAACGCTTCGTTGATCGCGTCCTTGAGCGTGCGGCTGCCCGAATCAACGCCGACGACTTCAGCGCCGAGCAGTCGCATGCGAAAGACATTGAGCGCCTGCCGTCGCATATCTTCAGTGCCCATATAAACGATGCACTGCAAACCGCGCAGCGCGCAGACCGTCGCTGTCGCGACGCCGTGCTGACCCGCGCCGGTTTCGGCAATGATGCGCCGCTTGCCCATGCGCTCAGCGAGCAGAAGCTGACCGAGCGCATTGTTGATCTTGTGCGCGCCGGTGTGATTGAGGTCTTCGCGCTTGAGATAAATTTTCGCGCCGCCGAGGTGTTCCGTCAGCCGCGCCGCAAACGTCAGCGGCGATGGTCGCCCGACATATTCACGCAGCAACTGATCGAATTCGCGCTGAAAGTCAGGGTCATCCTTAACCGCCGCGTAAGCCGCCCGGAGTTCTTCGAGATTGTGCATCAGCGTTTCGGGCACGAAGCTGCCACCGTAAACGCCGAAGTGGCCGCCCGCGTCAGGCAGCGCCGAATAATCAATCGTTTCGTCAGTCATAGAAGTGATGAGAGCGAATCGAGCGCGCGCCGGAGCGCCCGCAGTTTGCCAGGATCTTTTCGGCCTGGCGCGCTTTCGACGCCGCTGTTGACATCAACTGCAAAAGGTCTGACGCGCAGGATAGCATCAGCCACGTTCTCAGGCGAAAGCCCCCCGGCCAGAAAAATTTTCGCAAGCCTGGCCGCTTCAGCCGCCGCCGCCTGGTTCGTCGTGCGCCCCGTGCCGCCATAAAGCTTTTTGTCGAAAGCGTCGAGCAGAATTGCCGCCGCCGGGTAGCGCGTGACTTCGCGCGAATCAAAATCATCGCCGGCCCGCAAGGCCTTGATGACCCGCGCCGCGCCCGCCTGCGCGCAGTAATCCGGCGTTTCATCGCCGTGAAGCTGAGCCATCTTTACGCCGCTCGCTGCCATGATGCTGATGACATCATCCGGCTGAGCTTCATTGACGAAGACGCCAACGCTGACGATGTGCGACGGCAGCCTGTCAATAATTTCACGCGCCGCCGTCGGCTCAATGAAGCGCGAGCTGAGCCGATAGAAGTTGAACCCCAGATACGTCGCGCCGCAGTCAATGGCCACAGCCGCATCGTCGAATGAAGTGATGCCGCAGACTTTGAGTAAAACAGCAGAGGCGGGGGGCGAAGCAGAAGGCATGGTTATTTGCGAGAGAAATTATTCTTTGTCATCATCGGTGGCAGGAGGCAGTCCACGTTCGGTCCTGAGGCGTTTGTTTTCCAGCCGCAATTCCATATTCTCCCGTGCATACTGTTCTCTTTCAGCCAGGCGGTCAATTCGTTCATTCACCCGTTGAAGTTCATATGCCAGGCGCTGCATGGCGGCGGCAATATCACGGTTTTCCTGCTTCAGGTCTTTAATGTCGCTGGTATTTTTCTGCATATCCTGAGCCAGCATGACGACCCGCCAGAAAAGCTCAGAAAGCTGTTTCCACATGGGTGAGTACTCGGTTGAGTTCGGTCAGGTAAGCCTGTGTTTCCGCATCCAGCCGAATGATGCTTTCGCGGTCGGATTCAATCTGATCGTGAGATCGCTTCAGCGCGTTCAGACATTCACTGAGCGCTTCTGTCAGTTTGATCACATCTGTTTCGTTCAGTTCTGAGAGTATCGTCTTTTCCATAACACTTACCTCCGGCAGGGAGTTTATCACAACTGGCAGGTCAGGCTCCTGAGCGCCGCGCCTTCATCCGCCGAGCGCATAAATTCCTCGCCGATCAGGAAGGCTTTGAAGCCGGCTTCGCGCAGCCGGTCAATGTCGGCGCGGGTGCGAATGCCGCTTTCGCTGATGAGCGTCAGCGAGCGCGGCAGTTCGGCGGCCAGGCTGACTGACGTTTCAAGCGTCGTCACAAAGGTTCGCAGGTTGCGATTGTTGACGCCGAGCAGCCGCACATCATATGGCAGCACCTGGTCCGCTTCCGCGCGGTCGTGAATTTCAACGAGCGCGTCGAGGCCCAGGCCCTCAGCCGTCTGCATCAGATCATTGAGTTGCGCACTTTCGAGCATGGCCGCAATCAGCAGGATCGCATCGGCTCCGGCGTGCAGGGCTTCGTAAAGCTGATATTCGTCAAAGACGAAATCCTTGCGCAGCAGCGGCAGCGCGGTGATTTCACGCACCGCGCGCAGGTGATCAAGCGAGCCATCGAAGAAATCTTCTTCAGTCAGGACTGAAATCGCCGCTGCGCCGTTGTCAGTGTAGTTGCGCGCAATGCTGACCGGATCGAAGTCCGCGCGGATGACGCCTTTTGACGGCGAGCGGCGTTTGACTTCGGCAATGATGTTGATCGCGTCGCGTTGCAGCGCGGCGCTGAAACGATGCGCCTGACCGGCAGTGCGCGGCTGCGCGGCTGACCTCAGCGCGGCGAGCGGAAGTTGTGCTTTGGCTTCATTCAGTCGCTCGCGTTTGCGGACGACGATCCGTGAAAGAATGTCGTTCATAATTGATGACGGATGATTCCGGCGTGAACAGGGAAGGGGCAGTATAGTTCAACTGCCCCGATTGAAACAGACAGGCTTATCCCGTTCGCTTTGCTTTTGCTCGTTCCCTGGCCTGTCGCGAGAGTTTTTTCCATTTATTCTTTTCGTTCAGGCGCGCGGCCTCGTCCTGTCGGCGGGCCAGGTGATCGAGTTCCTGTTGCAGCTTCAGATAATTTCCCAGTCGTTCCGGCGCCAGCGCGCCTTCTTCAATTGCGGCGCGGATGGCGCAGCGCGGTTCGCGCTGATGCTGGCAGTCGCTGAAGTGACAATGCGCGGCGATTGCTTCGATGTCTTCAAAAGTTGACTGGACGCCCGTGTCGCCGTCCCACAATTGCAATTCACGCATCCCCGGCGTATCCAGCATCAGCCCGCCCTGCGGCAGCAGGAACAACTGCCGGTGGCGCGTCGTGTGCTGACCGCGATCATCGTGTTCACGAATGTCGCGGACCTGCTGCACTTCGCTGCCGATGAGCTGATTGATGAGCGTTGATTTGCCAACGCCGGATGAACCGATCAGCGCGACGGTGCGCCCTGCGCTGAGATACGGCAGAAGTTCATCAAGTCCCTGGCGCGTGACGACGCTGACGGCGTGAACCGGCGC
>CAYWDW010000337.1:0-570 GCA_964457105.1 uncultured Heliobacteriaceae bacterium | reverse complement strand
TTCGGCGAGTCGGGTTACTACATCGGCGCACAGATCAGCCTTGCTCAGAATGATGACGGGACTCGCGCCGCTTTCAGCCAGCGAAGTCAGAAAGCGTTCGACGCGGCGCGGATTGAAATCCTGGTTGAGGCTCGTTACGAGAAAGATCGTGTCAATGTTGGCGCCGACCACCTGGGCTTCGGTGCGCGCGCCGGCCATTTTGCGCGCGAAGCGGCTGCGGCGCGGCAGCACGGCGTGAATCGTGGCCTTGCCGTCGCCGCGCAGGCGCAGCGCCACCCAGTCACCGACCGACGGCAGTTCCGCGCGGCTCGCGGCTTCGTGTTTCAGGCGGCCTGCGATTTCAGCCAGCCGTTCGCCCTCAGCGGTCACGACGCGCAGGAAGTTGTTGTATTCGAGTATCACGCGGCCCGCGTGAAAGCCCTTGTCAGCAAAAGGCTGGAAGTGCGAGACGAAAAACGAATCCCAGCCGAACCGGATCAGATGTTCAGAACTCATGATGCTGTGTGCTCCCTGATGGCAGGCGCTGCTGCCGCGCCCGCCCGCTGCCCGCGCAATCATCAGATCGGGCGG
>CAYWDW010000336.1:0-6224 GCA_964457105.1 uncultured Heliobacteriaceae bacterium | reverse complement strand
CATCGCGGCGAACCTTCATACACGACGGTCACGCACCTGATCGTGCATCACACGGCGACCGGCAACGAAGCGACTGACTGGGCCGCCGTCGTGCGCAGCATCTGGAACTTTCACGTCTTTACCAATGGCTGGAGCGATGTCGGCTATAACTACCTGATTGATCCCGACGGGCTGATTTATCAGGGCCGTGCCGGAGGTGACAACGTGCTGGGCGCGCATTTCAGTTGCGCCAATTCAGGCACGATGGGCACGGCGCTGCTCGGCACATTCACGGCGGTGGTTCCTGCGAACGCGGCGCAAAGCAGCCTCGAATATCTGCTTGCCTGGAAATGCGATCAGCGGGCAATTGATCCCGCAGGCGTCACTTATCATCCGAGTACGCAACTCAATCTACAGAATATTGCCGGCCATCGTGATGCGAACGGTTCGCCTGCGCCGGCGGCGTGCGCGGGGACTGAATGCCCTGGCAATGCGCTGTATCCGCTGCTGCCGGTGATCAGAAATGCGGTCAGAAACCTGACCGATCCGGCTGATGATTTCTCGCTTGAGATGCCGACTTCAACCATCAGCCTGCAGGCCGGAACGGCGGGCGAGCTTGTCATCAACTCAGCGACGGTCAAAGGCCAGGCTCAGACAATCAAACTTGAAGTCAGCGGACTGCCTGACGGGGTGACGGCCAGCCTCAACCCGCCGGTCATCACTTCGGGCAGCTCAGCGACATTGCGCCTGACGGTCAGCGCGAATGCGGTGGGCGGAGTTTATCCGGTAGCGGTCACGGCGACGGGCACGACGATTCGCGCGCGTCAGTTCAGCCTTTCAATCACCGGCACGGTGGCGAATGTTTCAGCCGCCAGTTATCAGGCTGACCGCCTGGCGCGCGAAACGATTGTGGCCGCGTTTGGCGCGGGGCTGGCCGCCTCGCTGCAAGCGGCGGTCACGCAGCCACTGCCCACCACGCTCGCAGGCGTTACGGTCAACATCAAAGACAGCACGGGAACTGAACGCGCCGCGCCGCTCTTTTTCGTTTCGCCCAATCAGATCAATTATCAGATTCCGCCTGGCGCAACGGCAGGCGCTGCCACCGTGACGGTCACAAGCCAGGGCGCGGTGGTCGCGCTCGGCACGATGAACATTGCCGAATATGCTCCGGCGCTTTTTTCGGCAAGCAGTGACGGCGGCGGTGTCGCGGCGGCGCTGGCCCTGCGCGTCAGAGCCGACAATTCGCAAAGCTATGAACCCGTCGCGCAGTACGATGACGCGCTGAAAAAATTCGTGGCCGTGCCGATTGACGTAACCGAAGGCCAGGTCTTTCTGATTCTGTTCGGCACGGGCCTTCGTTACCGGCCCGCTCAGGAAGCAGTGAATGTAAAAACTGGCGGCCTTGCGGCGCAGGTCTTTTATGCCGGTGAGCAGGGCGCGTATGCCGGCCTCGATCAGCTCAACGTGCTGCTGCCGGCGGCGCTGAACGGGCGCGGCCTCGTTGACGTTGAAGTGACCATCGGCAACCAGACCGCCAATATCGTGCAGGTCAGGGTGAAGTGAATCGGGGGAATTCGGAAGTCGGAATTCGGGAGTCGGAAGTCGGTAGTCGGCAGGAAGAGAAGCCGTAGTCTCGCTGCCATCTGCCATCTGCCATCTGCCATCTGCCATCTGTCATCTGTCATCTGCCATGTTTCTGGCGATAGACCCAGGCGAGCAGCTCAGCGACGACTTTGAAAAATTCCGGCGAGATCATTCTGCCGACTTCAACGGCGCGATAAAGGCCGCGCGCGAGCGGCGCGTTTTCGACAATCATCACCTCGTGCGCTTTGGCGATTTCACGGATGCGCTTTGCCATTTCATCCGCGCCCTTGGCAACGACCACCGGCGCGGGAAATTTGTCGCGGTCATAACGCAGCGCCACAGCGTAATGAGTCGGGTTGGTGACGACCACATCGGCCTTCGGCACTTCGGCGGCAATGTAGCGTTGCAGCATCGCGCGGGCCGCGCGACGACGCTGCGCCCTGATGGCCGGGTCGCCTTCCTGGTCGCGGAACTCCTGTTTGACTTCCTGCTTCGTCATCCGCAGCGACTTCTCGTGCTGATACCACTTCCAGCCGTAATCGAGCGCGGCAATGGCCACCATCGCGCCGCCTGCGCGCCAGCCCGTCTGCCAGATGATGGCACCCAGGGCTTTCAGCGCCGCGCCCGCCGGTGCGCCGACCAGCGCCGGAGCCTGCGCAATCGCCGGAGCCACGACGCTGTAACAGACCGCCACGATGCAGCCGAGTTTGAGCGCCTGCTTGAGCAACTCGACGGCTGAATTGCCGCTGAAGACCCGCTTGAAATTTTCGACCGGATTGAAGCGTTCAGGCCGCAGCGCCAGCGCCGACGGCGTCAGCGTCCAGCCGCCCTGTGCGACGTTGCCCGCCATGCCTGCGGCCAGCGCCGCCGCAATTACCGGCAGCGCCAGCAGCATCATTTCAAAGACCGCTTCCATCAGCATTCGATGAACAGCCAGCGGCGTCAGCATCTGCTGACCTGAAACGCTGCTGACCAGCAGCGCCGTTTTCTGAAACATCGCGGCGGCGCGCGCGCTCCAGTCGCTGCCCAGCACGCGCATCACCAGCACCGTTGACAGAAAGCTCGCCACCGCCGGCAGCTCAGGCCCGCGCGCAATCTGCCCCTTGCGCCGCGCATCCTCGCGGCGTCGTGGCGTCGCCTTTTCTGTGCGATTGTCAGCCATTGGAAGAAGTGGTTAGTGGTTAGTGGTCAGTGGCTGGTGAAAGACAAACTTCGTGCTTTTACCAACCACCAGCCACTGACCACTAACCACTGAAGACCTGTTTGATTGCCGTGTTAAGAGCGCCCAGAATCAGGCGCACGGCGCCGGGCAGAAAGTAAAGCGAAGCTCCGAGCAGCCATAACCCGACGGCAATCTTGATCGGAAAACCCAGCACCATAATCTGAAGCTGCGGCGCGGCGCGGCCCGCAATCGCCAGAATGAATTCCACCGAGACCAGCACGATGATCGCCGGCGCGGCGAGCGCGACCCCGGCGGCCAGGGCTTCGGCTGACAACCGCAGCACGACCTCGGCCATGCCTGCGGTCATCGCAAATTCGCCCTGCCCGATGAAGTGATAACTTCTGACCACCGCCGCCAGCAGCCAGTGATGCCCATTCGCCGCCAGCAGCACCAGCAATCCGAACATCTGCGCAATCGTGCCCAGCGCCGCCGTCTGCGCTTTCGTCGCCGGATCAATCGTCGCCGCCAGTGACAGTCCCATCTGAAAGCCCGTGATTTGCGCGGCGATTTCCAGCGCGCTGAAAATCATTTTGCCGATCCAGCCGATCAGACAACCCACCGCCAGTTCGCTGCCGATGACCATGGCCAGCCCGATCAGATCGCTTGGTGGCGTCGGCATCTGTGCCGCAAGCGCAGGCGTCAGCACCAGCGCCAGCGCCAGCGCCAGCATCACCCGCACCCGCCCATTCACGGCCCGGTGCGACCAGAACGGCGCAAACGTCACCAGCCCCCCGACCCGCGCCAGAACCACGACAAAAACCAGCACAGGCCGCAGTGGAATGGTGATTGGCTCCATTGAGATGTGAGACAGCTATCTGATGTAAGGTGTGAAATCGCCGAACAGCGAAGTCGTAAACGTCACCAGCACCCGCAAGGCCCAGGGAAAGGTCAGCAGAAAGACCGCAAAAATCACGGCCACGCGCGGCGCAAATGAAAACGTCTGATCCTGAATCGAAGTGACCGTCTGAATCAGGCTGACGACCACGCCGACGATGATCGCCACCGCCAGCATCGGCCCCGTAATCCAGAGCAGCGTCTCCAGCGCCCGCTGCATCAGCGTCATAATCAGTGCATCAGACATAAGAGCAGTGGTCAGTGGTTAGTGGTTAGTGGTTAGTGGTTAGTGGTTAGTGGTTAGTGGTCAGTTTTTTTACTAACCACCGACCACTAACCGCTGACCACTAATAAAGGCTTTTGACCAGCGAGCCGACAATCAGATACCAGCCGTCAACCATAATGAACAGCAGCAGCTTGAGCGGCATTGAGACGACGACCGGCGGAAGCTGCATCATGCCCATCGAAAGCAGCACGGACGAGACGGCCAGGTCAATCACCAGAAATGGAATGAACAGGACAAAACCGATCTGAAAGGCGGTCTTGAGTTCCGAAATCATATAAGCCGGAATGAGCGCCGTCGTCGGCACTTCATCGGCAGTATGCGGGCGCGCCGCTGACGACAGGCGCAGAAACAGCGCCAGATCAGTCTCGCGCGTGTGTTTGAGCAGATAAGCCCGCAACGGCACGAGCGCGCGGTCAATCGCCTCCATCTGCGTAATCTGCCCGGCGCGCAGCGGCTGCACGGCTTCGTTGTTGATCTGCACCAGGACCGGCGACATCACAAACATCGTCAGAAACAGCGCCAGCCCGATCAGCACCTGATTGTTCGGCGTTTCCATCGTGCCGAGGGCCTGCCGCAGAAAATGAAAGACGACGATCAGCCGCGTAAAGCAGGTCATCGAAATCAGAATCGCCGGAATGAAACTCAGCAGCGTGAGCAGCACGACGATCTGCACCGGCAGCGAACCCGACTGCACGCCTTTGCTCAGATCAAGCTGCAAAGTCGGCTCGGTCGGCGCAACCGGCTGATTCGGTGAAGCAGGCGGTTTGGGCTGCGCGGCAACAGTCAGCGTCAGCACGAACGCCAGCAGTGCGGTGATGACTGATTGTGTGATGACCCTCGACATTATTCTGACGTTGACAGCCTGCGGCATACGCCCTGATTCCTGATTCCTGCATCCTGATTCCTGATTTTTCTGCAAAAAGGAATCAGGGATCAGGATTCAGGGATCAGGATGCAGGTGACTTTGTGTTTCTCAATTCGGCCTGCGCCAGTTCCTGCGCAAATTCGCTGTGCGTGTCTTCGCGTGACAGCAGGTCTGCGACTGACACGCGGGCCGGTGTGTGATGTTCAGCCTGCGTGTCTTCAGCCGGGCGCGTGGCCAGTAACGTGATGCCCTGCGCGGTCGCGCCGATCAGCAGCGTTGCATTGTCAAAGCGCACGACTGACAACGAACGTCGTTCACCGAGCGTCACGGTCGTCAGGACTTCGAGCGCGGGCGCATCCCGGCGGCCCTGACCGAAACGCGCACCATAACGACGCACCCACCACGCACCGGCCAGAATCAGGCCGACAATCAGCAGCAGCGCGCCAGATGTACGCAGCAGCAGTCCGGCGACCGAAGGCTGTTCAGCGCCCGTCAGTTCACGCTCGCGCGTGCGCTCACTGGCCATAAACGGCAATCTGTCATCGCCGGGCTGCGGCCTGGCTGACTGGGGTGAGGGAGAGCTTGCAGCGGCAGGCTGCGCGTCCGGCTGCGCGACGACGACGCAGTGACCACTGAGCCACAGCAGCGCGGCGCAACTGAGCAGCCACCGCCACGCGGCGCGACCAGGGGCGCTCGACTCTCGCGGGGACGGCATTACAACGGCTCCTGCACGATGATTTCGTTGAGGCGGACTCCGGCGCGGTCTTCCATCATAATGATTTCGCCGCGCGCGAGGCGCCGCGCGCCGGCCAGCACGTCCACGCCTTCGCCGGTCGAACGCGACAACTGAATGATGCTGTTTTCTTCGAGTTCCAGAATCGCCCGCGCCGTCAGTTTTGTCCGGCCCAGTTCGACCGTCAGCGGCACGGGCAGGTCGAAGTAATAACGCCACGATTCGATTTCGGCCTCGTTTTCGGCGCGCAACCCGGCCTCGGCGTTGTTGAGTGAAACCAGTGACGACATGCGGCTAAAGCTGAACGATCAGATCAGTAATATAGATGGCGTGGACTTTTGGCTCTTCGACCGCCTTGCGGGTGGCGCTGAGCAGTTCACGCCGCAAGGCGGCCTTGCCTTCGGGGGTGAGTACGTCTTCGGAGGTTTTGGTGGTCAGCACGGCGAGGATGGCATTGCGCACCCGCGTCGTAAACAGCGGGTCGGGTTTCTCTTCCTTGCTTTCACCGACGCCGATGCTGAGCGTCAGGCGCAGGTAATAACTGCCTTCCTTGTCGGCCAGGTTGACGACGAAAGGTTGCAGTTCGATGACGTGTTTGACTTCCTTGTCGTTGGGCGGCGTGAATTTGAACGGCTTCTTTTTGCCAGTGGCGTGTTCTTCGGTGGCGGCCTCTTCATCAGCGGCTTCCTCGTCATCGGACGATTCCTCTTCGGCGGCCTTT
>CAYWDW010000335.1:0-6234 GCA_964457105.1 uncultured Heliobacteriaceae bacterium | reverse complement strand
GCGCAAACTGAATCCTGAATCCTGAATCCTGAATCCTGTTCATGAATAAAACAGGAATCAGGAATCAGGATTCAGTGTTGGCCTGGTCGCGGACCTTCGGTGTTATGGCCTGATGGCGGGCGGGCCACCGGCTTTGACGGCAGTTTTGTCGGCCTGTTTGCTGACGGCGATGGGCGCAATGACGCCGATGGTGGCGGCAGTGCCCAGCATTGGCAGCGCGTTTTGCGGCGCCCAGAATCCGGGCACAAAGCGAATCACGCTGATCGTGCCCACCCAGGTGGTGCTGTTTGCGCCTTCGACGGTTGCAGTAATGTTCTGCGCGCCGAGGGTGTTATTCGCCTTGAAAGGCACCGAGGCCACGCCTTCAGCATTGGTCTGGGCCGTGATCGTGGACACGCCGTTGAGCGTGCCGAGGTGATTGCCGCCGAATTTGCTCAGGGTAAAAAGGACTGGCAGATCAGGCACCTTGCGGTCATTTTCGTCTGTCACCTGGACCTGCACCATGCGGGTTCCGCGCTGGCGGACGATGATGTTGTTGGTCAGGCCGACCGGGCGCACAAAATAACGATGCGGCAGTTGTCCGGCAGACTGTGCAGCCTGGCTGACAGCCTGAATGATGTCGGCGGCAGTCGTGACTGACCAGTTGCTGACGCCTGGCGCGGCGGCTTCAATGACGGTGTGGCCGGGGCGTTCGGTGACGCGCACTGAATTTTCTCCGAAGACAGTAAACCACAAACCGCCCGACTGAATCAGCGTGAAGGTGTGCGGGCGCAGCTTCAACTGCATTTCACCGCTGATGAGCGCAGCGATCAGCACGCGGCGCGCGGCATCTTCGGATCGTCCCGCAATGCCTGCGGCAACTTTTGCGGCGGAACCGGGCGTCAGGCTGAGGTGCCCGGATTCATTGAGCGTGATTCGCAGGCCGGCCTCAGTTGACGCCTGCCAGGTATCGCCGTTTCTGACTTCAGCCTTTGTCCCGGTCAGATGGCCATTGATCGTCATGGCCCGGAGTGATTCGGCCTGACCGATGATGCTGCCTGCATTGAAGCTGACCGGCGCTGCCGCATTGGTCAGCCGCCTGATCGAACGCCGCAGCCGGTCGTGATCGAAGGCCGCTGTGCCCGGTGCGTGCTGCATCAGGTCGGGGAGTTTGATCGCCCATTTGTCAGCATTCCAGATGATGCCGTGTTCAGCGTCAATCAGCACGCGCCCGTCGCTGAGGCTGGCGGTGAAACCGGCTCCGTCGAGGGCCGTGAATCGGGCGTCGCCAATTTGCACCAGCGCGCTGGCAGTGGTCTGAAGTTGCACGCTGACGGTGCCGCTGATGATTGACGCAATCAGTTGGCGCGGCGATGAACTCAGCGCCAGCCGGGCCGTGGCGCTGCTGCCCAGGCTGACTTCGCCGGTCCCGGTCAGCGTCACGCGCGCGCGCGCGCCGGGCGCGGTCTGAATCACTGCGCCACCGCGCAGCGGCTGTCGGCCCGTGACGGCCCGACCGTCAATCAGGGCCGTGCCGGTGGCTTCAATCAGCCCGATTGAGCCGGTGGCCAGGGCATCAGCTTTGACCGTTCGCGGCCTGCTGCCTGTCGCGGCCAGGGCTGGCAGCAGGCCGGTCAGCATCTGGCTCAGACACAAACCGACCGTCAGCAGGCGATGTCTCAATGATTGACTGGTGCGCATCTTGAAAGCCTCCCGTGTGACTGCTCAGCGTGGTGTGCTGCTGGTGAATTTTCGTGGCCGTGAAGTTTCGCTCAGCCTGACCGGCGGCAGCGCGATGCCCGCAGCAAAAGGCCGCGCGGGTAAAACATCCGGCGTCTGAACAGCAGCCTCGCCTGACGCCGATGCCGCGTGGCCGAAGCTGACCTGCACGGCATTGGCCGCGCGATTATTGACCGCCAGGCTGATCGTGGCCGGGCCGCTGTCGGCAAGCGTGCGCGGCAGCGCCACATTCACCTGATCGAGTCCGGCAAAACTGCCCTGCGCTCCGGCATACAGCACTTCAGTTTCAACGCTGCCCACGCGCACGCGCACCGCGTCGGATGGCTGCCGGTTGCGCAGGCCCGTGCCAAAGAGAATCAGAAACAACTGTTCATTCGCCGGGCCGAAATCAAGCGGGCGAAAGATGAACTGATGACTGGCGGCGTCGAATTGCGCGACCGGTTCATACTGCTGCGAACCGTCAGCTTTGACGCGCAGCACGAGCGCCGCCGCGACGCCCTGACCGCTGGCATTGGCGGCAAACAGGCTCGGCGCCACCGGCGCAATCTGAATCATCCCGCGCGCGACAGCGCCGCCTGCGCTCGTCACCGTGACAGTCGCTGCGCCGCTGACCGCTTCAGCCGGAATCAGGTAATTGACCTGGCCTGGCGAGACAAAGAACAGCGGCGCGAATCGTTCGATGCCCGCGCCGTCGCGCACCTGCACAGTCGTGCCGTCAAGCGCGGTTGGCAGCGGCTGTCCCGGAGCCGTGCGCACGGTTTTCGCCAGGTCCGGCCCGAAGGCGGCGACAATGGCATTGCTGGCGAGCGCGGTTTCGCTGTAACTGGCGGCTGACACCGTCGTCGCTCGCGGCTCGGCAGCATTGAGCGGCAGCGACAGCGCGGAATCAGTAAAGCCGTCATACACCGTCACCCTGACTTTGACTGCTTCAGGAAATTGCGACGCTTCCAGAAACCGCTGCGTCACGGTGAAGGCCTGGCCTCTGACGATGCCTGCCTGCCGGATCGAATCGCCAAAATCAACATTCGTCACGGGCCTGATCGGCTGATTGTTGCTGTCCAGAAATTCATACTGCGCGACTGCGACATCAAGGTTCGGATCGAAGACCGTGTATTCAACCGTGAATTCATCGCCGCTGCGGCGGAATAACACGAGCGGCGCAAGCAGGCGGTCTACCGGATGAATCAGTTTTACCGCCGGATTGATGCGACCGAGCAGGTCAATCGTCAGCGGCGCTCCGGCGTTGTTGCTGATGGTCAGTTTTGAGGCGATTTCATCGGGCAGCACCTGGTTGGCTGACAGCCCGGTCGTACTTTTCGCGCTGGTCGGAATCAGCGGATTGAAGCGCACCTGACCGGCCACTGCCTCGCCGGGTTCAAGTCCGATGGTCGTCGGGTAGGTCAGTCTTGTCGTTATGCCGCCCGGCCTGGTCAGGTCAATCGGGAAGAGCGCACTGTCATCCGGGTTGGTCAGCGTCTGACTGGCGCCTGTCGCGCGCAGCAGCGAATCAAAGCGCAATTCAAGCGGCGCTGTGCCGGAATTTCTGATTGAGAAATTGAGCGGCGGTGAAGTCGGATCAGGAAAGCGCAGCGGCTCAGTCGGGCCGAAAGCGAGCGGCCCGCTGAGCAGAGAAACGCTGATGGCCGGGGTGCCGCCAACCACCTGCACCAGCAGCGGCGACGTGCCAGCCTCATAAATGTCATCGCCGTTGTATTGCGCCGTGATCGGATGCGAACCCGGAGCCAGCCGTGCGAGCGTGGGCTGATTACCCGGCACGGTCAGCGCGGACTGCCCGGCGGCGTTGAGGATGCCGGTGCCGAGGATCGTCTGCCCGTCCCTGAAGGTCACGGTCCCGGTCGGCGTCACGGACTGGCCGCCCTGCACGGTCGCGGTGAAAGTGACTGCATCGGTGTATTGCGAAGGATTGCGCGACGAAGCCAGGCTGACCACGCTGGCCGCCCGGATGACACTGACGCTGAGCTGTGACTGATTGTCAGATAAATCAGGATCAGTCTCGCTGGCTGAGACTGTCGCCCGGTTGCTGATGATGCCGGTGGCGGTCGGCTTGAGAATGATCGTCGCCGTTGCGGTGGCTCCTGATGGCAGCGTGCCGAGCGCGCAGACGAGTCCGGCGTCACTCGGTCCGCAACTGCCCTGCGGCGCATTCGTGATAATCAGCACCACCTCGAAACTGCCCGTCGGCGTTCCGCTCAGCCTGACATTCGTGGCCGCATCAGGCCCCTTGTTGGTGACGGTGATGCTATAGGTCAGATTGTTTCCGACTATAACCGGATTGGGGGTCGCCGTCTGTGTCACCGCAAGGTCGGCAGTCATCATCCGCCGCGAAAATTCCGAGGTATTGCCATTCGGATCAGTCGCCGTCGCCGTAATCAGCAGCCCGTTTGTTGCCGCTGTCGTGAAGGCAAAACTGCCGTTGCCCGCCTCGTCAGTCGTGACCCTGGTCGCGCCGATGAATCGTTCGCCTTCGCCGTAACCTGTCGGGTCGCCGGCTGAATTGGCAAAGAATTCAAGCCTGAAGGTTGTACCTGCCGTGCTGTTGAGCGTGCCTGTAATTGTTTCTGATTCGCCGCTGACGGTGATGGTATTCAGCACGGGAAAGTTTTGCAGGTTATTCGGGCCGGTGTCAGCATCGCCTGCATCATTGAGCGTCACTCCTTCGCCGCCGAGGTCAATGCCGAGACCGCCGTTTGCGAAGATCGAATTGGCCTGAATGGCATTGCCGACGCCGGAAACAATGGCGACGCCCGCGCCGGAATTGAAGGCGATCACATTGCCCGCGCCCGTCGCCGTGCCGCCGATGCTGTTGTTGCTGCTGCCAATGATGATTATTCCGGCACCGGTATTGCCGAGCGGCTTTGTTCCGGTCAGGTCAGTGCCGATGAAGTTACCCGTAATGCGGGTGTCTGTGGCCGACCGGTTTTCAATTGCAATGCCGTCAAGCTCGTTGCCGGAAATCAGATTGCGCGCGCCGGCAGTGGTCCCGCCGATGCTGTTGTCGCTGACTTCACTGATCCCGACGACCCTGATGCCGCTGCCCGCATTGCCAAGGTCCACGGTCCCGGTCACGTCAGTGCCAATGTAATTACCAATCACCTGATTGTCGCTGGCCGAGCTTTCATCGTTGCCATTGGTGACGATGACGATGCCTTCTTTTTCACCGCCTTCGGGCAGGCCGTTGCCTGAGATGACATTGCGCGCGGCTGGCGCGGCGCCGCCAATCGTATTGCCGGAGGCGCTGACAATCCTGATGCCGTCGCCGCCATTACCGGATTTTTTGGTGCCGCTGACATCCGTGCCAATAAAATTCCCCTCGATCAGGTTGTCGTCGCTCCTGAATAAATGAATGGCATGGGCGGCCAACGTATTGAAGCGGTTGATGACCAGGCCGCGCAGCACACAATTGTCGCCTGTAATAAAGAAAGCGCCGGCGCCTGTGGTCGTTCCGCTGATTTCAATGACCGGGCTGCCCGCAAAACCTGGCTGTGTCGTGCCATCCAGGGTCACGGCGTCAGTAATGAACGGCAGCGACGTGACAAGACTGATCGTGAACGGCGCGGCGCCGTCAATTCTGAAGCTGATCGAATCCGCGCCTTCGCTTGCATTGGCGTCAACAATGGCCTGGCGCAGCGAACCGGGGCCGCTGTCGTTCGTGTTGGTCACGACGAAGGTCGCCTGCGCGACTGACGGGACAAAGGCGAGCGGACGCTGGTCATTCCTGAGAATAATCAGATCGCTGAGCGCGTCCGGGTTCAGGCGCATCGGCAGCACGGCGGCGGGTTCGGCTGAAAGGTCGAGCGTGACGGGCACGAACGCGGATGAAAGGGAACTGCCCGTTGCCGCTGAAGCTCGGCGGTCAAGGATGTGCAGTTGACGGCTGGCCGGGGCAGGCAGCAGCAGGTTGTCAGCCGAATGATTTGACACGCGCGCAGTGACGAGGCGCACGGCCTGCGGCCACAGGCCGGAACCGATGGTTTCAGTCTGCCACGCGGCCTGGCGCGACTGCGCGGGCTGTTTCGTGTGAATGCGCGTGAGCAGTTGCACGGCGCCGCCGACCATCAGCAGCGCGAGGCCAGGGCGATGATTGCCAGTGAAATTACCGATCACGACCGATTTCAGTTCATCAGCAAAATCCTGGCGCGTGACGGCGGCGGGTTGCCGCGTGTGACGGTCGCGCCCGTGCCGGATCAGCAGGCTGTGACCGCACGCGACGGCGAGATCCTGCGGGCGGTCATCGTCAAGCTGTCCAATCGCAAAGTCTGAAGCGGCGGCGGGCAGGCTGATCGTTTCCGGCTGGCTTTTGAATGCGCCCTGCGGGCCTTCAAGGATCAATGCCTGCGGGCCGTTTGCGCCGTCAAGGCCTGCGACTAAATCGGTCAGGCCGTCCGCGCGATTGATCTCTCCGGCCATCAGGGCCGTGATGCTGCCAGGCAGTTCAAGGGCCTGCGGCGCAGTGAAACCGCCGTGCCCGTCGCCCGCGAGCAGGTGCAGCGTGCT
>CAYWDW010000334.1:0-6235 GCA_964457105.1 uncultured Heliobacteriaceae bacterium | reverse complement strand
GGGCGTGCGCGATGTTTATTCGATTTATCAGGATGAAGTTCACCCTGAAACACTTTATGCCGGAACCAATCACGGCCTGTTCCGCTCGGATGACCGGGGCCGCAACTGGACGCTCATCAAACGCACTGAGGAGGCCAGACCAGGAAGCCGTAAAAAAGTCATTGCCGAAGCCAGCGCTCCGACGAGCAGGGAAAAGCCCGTGTCCACGCTGGCGCGAGGCCGTGCGACCGGGACCGTGTCAGGTCATTCACTCAGAAACATTTCGCAGACCCGCGTGCAAACGCCAGCCGCTGACAAAAAACGCCGGCCCGAAACAGCACCGACGAACAAGCCGACCCTGCCTGCGCTGACCGACCTGCAAAGCCAGGTCTTCGCCATTACGCCGCTCTACGCGCGCAGCGATGCTGAACCGGGCGGCCTGATCGCAGCCACCTGGGAAGGTCTTTATCGCAGCAGTCAGGATGAAAAGAAAGGGTGGGAACTGCTCAGTCTTCCGGCCCGCACGCCTGGCTCAATGCGCCCGATTATCCGCGCCGTGGCCACCAGCCGACATGATCCGGGGCTGATTGTGGCAGGCACCGAAGATGGCCTGTTCATTTCGCGTGACGGCGGCAACAGTTTCACCCCCGTCGCGCTTGATGGCGAGATGCGCCGGATCCAGGCTGTGGTCTTTGACCCGCGCACGGCGGACACGATCTATGTTGGCACTTCCAATGCCTTCTTCCGCTCGACCGACGGAGGCCGCAACTGGGAACGTCGCGGCGGCGGGCTGCGCCTGGCTTCTTCGGTCAGCGCCATCACAATCAATCCGGCCAATCCAAACGAAGTCTTTGTGGGCGATTACAATCAGGGCGGCTTTTATCGCTCCGTTGATCGCGGCAAAACGTGGGAGATGCTGAACATCAATGAATTGCCCAGCCAGCGGCTATGGACGCTGACGGCTGATCCGTTTGATGGCAGTAAGATGTATGCAGGTTCATTCTCCGGCGGAGTTTATGTCGTAACGAAAAAAGCAGGGACTCAGTGATCTGAAGCCCCTGCCCGCTGATTTTTGCGCTGCTTCTGAAAAAATAAAAAAAGCGAAAGGCCACTTGCATTCGCCCCGTTGAATACAAGTAACCTTTCGCTTGACCAATAACTACTACCGAAAAAGCGAGCGCAGTATAGTCAGATTGACTGATTCAAGCAAGTTAAAACTTCAACAGGTTTGAAGGTTTTGTTAAAAGCGTTTCTTGCCTGTAACTTGTGAATCATTCAATCTGACTTTTTTATTCAGAATGACCGATTCAGGGTTTGCGGGGCTGACTGGCCTGCTGAGCGAGCGCCTTTTTGAGCTGACCAAGTTTTTCACGCACAGCAGGGGCATCTGGCGCATTCGGGGCTTCCTGCAGGTAAGCTTCAAGCTGTTCGACAGCTTTGTCCCAGTTGCGACGGCGAACATTGAGATTGAAAAGATGCTGGTGCACTTTGACCATTTCCGGCCCGCCCAGCAAGCGGGCTTTGAGCAGTTCACGCTCAGCCCGGTCAAAATCGGCCGGGGTCGAATCCATCAGCGCCAGGCCGAGATAAAGGTGAGCCATCGGATAGCTTTCATCCAGACGATTGGCTGTTTCAAGATGAGTGACAGCTTCGGGCAGGCGCTTCAGCGAATAGAGCAGTGCGCCCAGGTTGACGTGTGTCAGCGGATGTCTGGCATTCACAACCAGAGCTTTTTCAAAAGCGGCCTGCGCTTCAGCGGGGCGGTTGAGAACCAGGTATTGCTCGCCCAGTTTGTTGAGCGCAAGCAGATAATCAGGAAATGATTTGAGCGCGTTCTGAAGCAGCGTCACGGCTTCTTCATTCTTCCCTTCCCGGGCCTTCTTTTCTCCCTTTTCGTAAAGTCTGGCGGCGTCTTTCGGAATTTTCTGCGAGAACCCTGCGGCTGAAACTGTCTGGCTGCCTGGCCGGGCCGCCGGGTCGGCACTTTTATCTTTCAGATAGATCTGGACATTGAAAGTCCGCGAGAAGCTTCCGTACAGATCAACCTGCTCCTGCGTGGTTTCATAAGTGCGCCCGTCACCCGGCACGATCACGCGATAAGAACTGCTCGGCAGCAGGCGGAATTCAAAATTGCCGACGGAATCAGAAAATATCTCAGCCGCGACGCCACCGGTACTCAGTTCAAGCACCACCCGGATGCGCTGTTCCGGCGGCGTGCCTGAAGGCATAAATATTTTTCCGCGCACAGTGTGGCTGGGAGCTCCGGCTGAGCGCGAACTACCTGATGGATTGCTGCTGCCCTGCGTTTGCGCTTCGGCAGAAGCCAGGCACATCAGCAGAGTCAGAATCAGCGCGCTGATTCTGAAACCGGTGGAGGAACAGGCAGGAACAGAATTCATCACAAACCTCCATCAAACAGGTTGTCAGGTTGCAGGGAGGAGAGAAAAAGTCCGGCACGGTGGCGAAGCAGATCAGGACGATCAGCCACTAAAAGAACACTGTCCGGTTTGCAGGATGCTCAGAAATATTTCTTCAGTTTCTGAAAGGTATCGGTGAGCGCCTCAGGCAACACCCGTGTCTCACCCACTGTGGTCATGAAATTGCTGTCGCCAAACCAGCGCGGCATGATGTGCAGGTGAAAATGTTCAGCGACTCCGGCACCGGCAGCCGCTCCCAGATTCATCCCCAGATTGAAACCGTCCGGCCTGTAAATTTCGCCGAGCGCCTGCTGCACGCGTTTGGCGAGATCCATCATTTCGTCAGTCGTCGCCTTGTCGGCGTCACCAAGCAGCGCCTGATGGGCATAGGGAACAATCAGCGCATGGCCGCTGGTGTAAGGATACCGATTCAGCACCAGATAATTGTGCTGTCCCCGATAGAAAACGTAACGGGCGGCGTCGTCTTCGCGCCGCTCAGCCAGGCGGCAGAAGACGCAGCCCTTTTCCCGATGGCCTGATCCGACGTATTGAGAACGCCAGGGACTCCAGAGAAAATCCATAACGACCGGCTTGCAGGGTTTCGACCGGCCAGCAGACCGTCAGTTTACGCCGTCTGCTGGCTGATCTCTTCCTCGTGCTGATTGATCAGTTCCTTGAGTTCCTTGCCCGGCTTGAAATAGGGGACGCGCTTGGCCGGAATATCAACCGGGTCGCCGGTCTTGGGATTGCGCCCGCGCCGCGCATCGCGCTGCCGCACCCGAAACGACCCGAATCCGCGCAGTTCAATTTTTTCGCCGCGATTGAGGGCCTGGATGATGTTCTTGAAAACCTCGTCAACAATCACTTCCGAGTCCTTCTTGGTCAACTCGGCAGCCCGCGAAACCTCTTCCACCAACTCTGCCTTTGTCATCTCGCCTCCATTCAGGTGAACAATTGATTAATCATTGATGAATCAGCAGCGCAGTCTCATTCGGCCACAGCCTGAAAACCGTGCCGACTACTTCCACTGATATTTGAATTTCACCGAAGTGTCCAGCTCAGTCAACTGAGCTGGCAACTGGCTCGGCAGGAGTTTGCCGAGTTTTGCGCTGCCGAGCAGATCGAGCAGCGAAAACGACTCACGCGGTTTCGGCGGGGTAACGACCTGCGGTTCGCCCTTGATCCCGACCATCTTTGCGGTCTCTCTGAGAGCGTCTTCGTACCCGCCGATTTCATCAACCAGTCCGTTGGCTTTGGCTTCCTCGCCGGTATACACGCGGCCATCGGCCAGCACCCTGACCTTTGCCTCATCAAGCCCCTGCCGCCCCTTGCGACCATCTGCCACGACCCGCACGAACTGATTGTATAAAGTGTTGATCAGGTTCTGAAAGTATTCACGTTCGCGCGGCGTCATATCGCGCACCGGCGAACCGGCGTCCTTGAACTCACCGCTTTTGAAAACTTCCGGTTTGATCTTCGCCCATTCAGCGAGGCCTTTGTAATTGATCAGTTCAGCGATCACACCAATGCTGCCGGTCATTGTGCTGCTGTTGGCAAAGATCTTGTCCGCCGGAGCCGAAATATAATAACCGCCTGAAGCGGCCACCGTGTCCATGGCCACGACAATCTTTTTCTTCTTCTCGTCCCTGGCGCGTCTGACCTCGCGGTAAATCTCTTCTGAAGCGGTAACGCCGCCGCCCGGACTGTCAATGCGCAGGATAATCGCCTTGACGCGGCTGTCGTTGCCGTATTGTTTCAGATGACGATTCACCTCTCTGGCGGTCGCTTCTGTAATCACGCCTTCCACCGGAATCACGGCGATCCGTTCACCGCCCACACCGCTGAAACCACCATCTTCTGACAACAGCAGCGCGCCAATCACCAGCACGGCGCTGAAAGCCAGCAGGGCAATGCCGGAGATCACTGCAACCCAGACGAGAGTGCTTCTTTTCATACGATAGAAATAATCTCAGGAACTGAAAAACAATGAGGGATTCGCTGTAACAACAGGCGGCAGGCAGCAATGTTAAGCTGCTGCGTGCCGCCTGTCATCTGATACCGCCTGTGTGCTGCCGCTGCCGGGTCAATCAGCTCTTCGAGCCTTCATTTTCACCGGAAGCAACATTCGTGAAGTCGGCAATTTCGCCCAGGGTCCCCATGCCGCCGGAATCACTGGCCGTGTAGCTGCGCACATCAATGATCGGCTCATCCTTGCCCACAGCGCGCGCTGACAGGCCGATCTTCCGGGCCTCACGATCCATCTTCAGGATCTTGAACTGCATCGTCTGCCCGATCTGCACGGCGTCTTCAGGTTTGTCCACGTGCTGATCCGAAAGTTCAGAAACGTGGCACAGACCTTCGATGCCGTCTTCGAGTTCGACGAACGCGCCGAAGTTGGCGAAGCGCGTGACCCGCCCGGTGACGACATCACCCGGCTTGCGTTCATTGAAGAAACGATCCCAGGCGTTCGGCTCCAGATCCTTGATCGAAAGCGAGAGACGCCGGTTGTCAATATCAATGGCCGTGATGGCTGCCTCGACTTCCTGGTTTTTCTTGAGCGCTTCACTCGGATGTTTGATGCGCTTGGTCCAGGAAATATCGGAAACGTGTACGAGGCCGTCAATGCCGTCTTCGATTTCGACGAACGCGCCGAAGTCGGTCAGATTGCGAACGCGACCTTTGACGCGCGAGCCAACTGCATAGCGTTCGGCCAGCGTCTCCCAGGGATTGGCTTCAATCTGCTTGATGCCCAGGCTGATGCGGCGATTGTTGGAATCAATCTCCAGCACCTGCGCCTCAATCTCCTGGCCGACTGAAACGAGTTTGGACGGATGCTTGACGCGCTTCGACCAGCTCATTTCGGAAACGTGGACCAGCCCTTCGACGCCGGGTTCAAGTTCGACGAAAGCGCCGTAATCAGCAATGGACACAACCTTGCCCTTGACGCGCGCGCCGATCTGATAGCGTTCGCCAATCGTGCTCCACGGATCAGGCAGCAACTGTTTGTAGCCGAGACTGACACGTTCTTTCTCCTGATCGAACTTGAGGACCTTGACCTGAATCGTCTCGCCGACTTTGAAGAGTTCGTTCGGATTCTGAATGCGGCCCCAGGACATATCGGTGATGTGCAGCAGCCCGTCAAGGCCGCCGAGGTCAATGAAGGCACCGTATTCGGTGATGTTCTTGACCACGCCGTCCACGATGATGCCTTCTTCGAGGCTCCTGAGCGTTTCGGCCTTTTTGACGTGACCAATCTTCTCAATGACCGCCTTGCGCGACAGCACAATGTTGCTGCGCTTGCGGTTGACCTTCAGCACCTCGACTTCGATGTCCTTATTCCTGAAGCTCTCAAGATTACGCACCGGGCGAATGTCCACCTGGCTGCCGGGCAGGAAGGCCTGAATGCCGCCGATGTCCACGCGCAGACCGCCCTTGATACGATCCGTCACGCGTCCGACCACGGTCGCGCCGTTCTTGTACGCGGCCTCGATCTTCTCCCAGGTCTGCATTCTGAGCGCGTCAGCCCGCGACAACTCGACATAGCCTTCGTTGTTCTCAAGCTGTTTGACGAGGACATCCACCTGATCACCGGGCTTGACCATCAGTTGATCGCCATCCTTGAACTCGGCAATCGGCACGATGCCCTCAGACTTGAAGCCGATGTCAATGATGACCGTCTGCTCAGTGATCTTGACGACCTTGCCTTTGACGACTTCGCCTTCGCCGACTTCGCTGCGGCTTTCTCGTTCGTGCTGTGCGAGAATGCTGGCAAAATCTTCCATGCTCATCTCGGCATCGTCATCAACAACATTTGCGGACTCAGCAGCGGTGATTTGTTC
>CAYWDW010000333.1:0-6241 GCA_964457105.1 uncultured Heliobacteriaceae bacterium | reverse complement strand
AATGATGGTCGGGCCAAGATCTCTGAAGCCGGCTTTCAGCAGCACCCGCGCTGAAATCGTATTGTGCGGCCACGTGCCCGCGTAAATCTTCGCCACGCCAAGCTGCCGCGCATAATCAATCATCGCCTGCACCGCTTCGGTCACGTAACCCTGGCCCCGGAACGGGCGACCGATCCAGTAACCAAGTTCCGTGCGGTCAGGCGGCCCGCCAATGCCAATAGTGCCGAGAAACTCGCCGTCCTCCGCGCGAATGATCGCAAAGATGCGAAAGCCGAGGCTCAGGCGACCTTCAATCCACCGGCGCGCGTCCGGTTCGGTGCAGGGATCAGGCATCGTCGCCATCATCTGCACGCTTTCTGAATCGCTACCGAGCAGCCGCGCAAAATGCACGGCATCGTCAGCGACAACGTTTCTCAGCGTCAGTCTGGCAGTGCGTAAATCGTCGGGCATCGGTTAACCTGCGACACGGGCGGCGGTTGTGACTTCAAAGATTTCCTCGTCCGGTTCGCTGAAAAATTCGCGGTGCAGCGCGGTGACGGCTTCTTCAACCTGGTCATTGGCAATGACGAAGCTGACGTTGATGGCCGATGCGCCGTGCGAAATCATCGAAACGTTGATGTGGTCAATGCTCGAAAAAATCCGCGCCGCCTGGCCGGGCGTTTCTCTCAGCCGTTCGCCGACCAGACAGATCAGCGCCATCTCTTTCTGCACCGTCACGTCACCGAGTTCTGCAAGGTCGCGGACGATGGCGGCAAGGTGGCGCGTGTCGTCAAGCGTCATCGAGACGCTGACTTCTGAAGTGGCCACCATATCAACCGAAGTTTCGTGACGATTGAAAACCGCAAACAGCCTGGCCAGAAAACCGTGCGCCATCAGCATGCGATCTGACGCGATGTTGATGATCGTCAGCCCGCGCTTGAAGGCGATGGCTTTCATCGGGCTGCGCGAGGGCGGCGCCTGGCGCACAATGGCTGTGCCTGCGACTTCGGGGCGGCGCGAATTGCAGACGTGAACCGGAATGCCTTTGACCACCGCCGGGCGCAGCGTCGCCGGGTGCAGCACTTTTGCGCCGAAGTAGGCGAGTTCGGCGGCTTCGGCAAACGAAATCACTTTGACCTTGACCGCCTCAGGCACAATGCGCGGATCGGTCGTCATAATGCCGTCCACATCCGTCCAGATTTGAATGTCGTCAGCGTCAAGCGCCGCGCCGATGATCGAAGCCGAATAATCAGACCCGCCGCGCCCGATGGTCGTGGTCGCGCCTTCGGCAGTCGAACCGATAAAGCCCTGTGTGACCGGCAACCCGCCATCCGCCAGAGCCGCGGCAAATCCGGCTTTGAGCAGCGGGTTGGCGATGTCGAACTGCACCGCCGCCCGCGTGAAATCATTGTTCGTGCGCAGCAGCGGGCGCGCGTCAACCCACACGCCTTTGATGCCTGCGGCGCGAAAAGCGGCAACGACGATCTGCGATGAAAGCAGTTCGCCGTTTGACGAGATGGCGTCAGAGGCTTCCGGCGTCACGCGGGCCGTCAATGAAATGTTCTGCAACGTCGCGCGCGCTTCGGCAAAACGCGCTTCGAGCGCCGCATGCAACCCGCTGCGTTCCTGCGGCAGCGCCAGTTCTTCAGCCGTTTTGAAATGATGCGCGGCAATGCCATCGAGCCTGGCCAGCGCGTCCGCAAGTTTGTCTTCGGCAGCCAGCCGGGCGCATTCCAGCAGGCCGTTGGTGGTTTTGCCCATCGCTGACACAACGACGAGCGGCTGACGTTCAAGCTGTCTGTTGACGATTCCGACCAGGCGGCGAATGGCGGTGGCGTCCTCAACCGAAGTGCCGCCGAACTTCATAACAATCATAACCAGCGATCACACCTTTCAAAGTAAAACAAAAAGGGCCAGCGCGAAACGCACGCTGACCCTTCTGTGTCGGTGACACCGGTGGTTGATAACCGGCGGCAGTCCGGGGAACTTTGAAGGCTCGACGTAGCGCTCCACCATCCAGCGGTGACAGTCTCAGGGATTCAGCCCCGACAACCAGCCAACGCAAGGGTAAAGCCCCACGCCAGCTTCGGCGGCCTGCCCCTGTCACCCGTCGTCATCAAGTCTTCACACTCTCAAACGGGTTACTGCTGAAGGCCGCTCCTCTACTCGATCAATAAAAGAGCAATAAAAATGCCTGACTGATCAGGACGCGGCCATTGTGCCGAAGGGCGGCGGGTGTGTCAAGGAAGCAGCCATTTCACTCCGGCAGTTTCCGTCGCCGCAACAATCAACCGTTCGCCGCCGACCATCGCGGGTGAAATCGCGCCGAGGCTTTCGGTGCCCTGCTCTGACAAATGCCTGGCAAGCGTCGCCATCACGGTCGCGGTCAGGCCGTAAGGATCTTTGCCCTGCACGGTCACGGTGCGCTTTTCGCTGCCGCGCCGCGCTTCGCAAACAATGGTGAAGCGGCTGCGGGCGCGAGCCGCGGGCGAAGGGCCGACGCTGCTGCTGTCAATCTGTCGCGTCACCAGGCCGCCCAGTGGCGAATGCATCAGCCTCATCGCCAGGCCCGCGCCCAGCGGCAGAAACATTGCCGCCAGATCATTCATCGCCATCAATGTCGTCACCGCGCGCGTCTCAATGTGGGCCGGCACCTGAATCGCTTCGCCGCCGCCGAACGGAAAGGCCGACAGCCGCTGACCATCAGGCAGTTGAATTGTGCGCCGCCCGATGCCAGGGCTGACCTGTTTCAGCTTTCCATCCTGCCAAAGAAATGATGGTGTGCTGAGCGCCTGAAGGATGGATTTTTTTGTGCCGCGACTTGTGCCAAAGCCGTCCAGCGCATAAGTCACGCTGATTTCATCGCACGGCTGAAAGCCCTGTGCCGCAATGGCGGCGGCGGCGTCACCGAGCGCGTATTCAAACGCAGCGGCAGGCACGAGCGCCGCGCCGTGTTCACCGGCGATGGCTGAGTAACGATCAAAAACGAGTCTGATGAAATGCTGTTCGCCGGTTGTGTCGAGGTAATGCACTCCGCGCCGCGCGGCTTCAGCCACGACCGGCTCACCCATTTCAGTGAACGGCCCGGCGCAGGTGATGAGGACTGTCGTTTCGTCAAAGACCTGGCCGAGCGTTTCAGGGCGCGAGACATCGGCCACGACAAGCGGCGGATTGCCGACCTGCGCGGCGAGTTCGCGCAACTTCGTTTCATTGCGCGCGGCGAGCCGCATCGGCAGCTTCAGGCGGTGCAGTTCGTGAGCGATGAGTTGTCCGGTGAAACCTGTCGCGGCGAGGAGGGTAATCATAGTCATCATCAGCCGCGAATGAATCCGAACCGGCACGAATACAGAAAACGGCAGCGTCTTTCATTCGGGCCGAGTCGCGTTCATTCGCGGCTGTCTCAGAAGCCGAGTGAACGGCACATTCCGCAATGATCGCAGGCTTTGTTCTTTTCGATGGAGCAGAGTTTCGTTTCGATGAAATCGAGAATCTCACCGGTGCGCCCCTGTAGCGCACCTTCGGTGACATTGAACTGAAACTGGCTCGGATGCCGCGCCGCATAAGTCTGCCCGGTCCAGGGAGCGGTGTATTGCGCGGGCGCTGGTGTCGCCTGATCCGGCGCGGCGAGTCCGGCGACGGCTTCGCGCACGGCGGCGTTTTCGGCCATCATCTCCTGCAGGGCGCGCGCGACGATTTCTCTGACCTGTTCCCGGCTGACTGATGGCATCAGGGCTTTGCTCCGTTATCTTCTTCGATGAAATCAACGACGCCGACGATGGCCGTGTCAATTGCCGCGCCCGGTTCTCCGGTCGCAGCGGTCGAGGCGCTCCAGCCTTCCTGCACGACAATCACGACATCGCCTTCGCCCGCGTCAACCGAATCGAGCGCAAGCAGCGTCGCGCCGCGCGGCGTGCCGTCAGGATTGATCGGCTGCACCAGCATGATGCGGGCCGTGCCGTAGCGCTGATTTTTCTGAGTGGCAACGACGTTGCCGATGACGCGGGCGAGCAGCATCGGTTCTCACTTTCCGCTGAATTTGCTTTTGACGCTTACGTGCGCGTCGGAATCAACGATGCCGATGATGGTGCAATCGGTCGGGACTTCGCTGCCCTGAAACGGAAAGCTCGCTTCCTTGCCGCGACACCAGAAGACCAGTTCACCCGCGCCCGCGCCGACCGAATCAACCGCCACGAGCGGTTTGCCCGTGGCGCGCAAGGCGCTGTCGAGCGACTGAATGACAAGCAGCTTGCGCCCTTCGAGCGCGGAGTTCTTGACGGTTGAAACGACATTGCCGATGACGCGGGCGAGTTGCATAAAAATCCTGTCAGGGTTGATTCAGCTTTGCCTCTTGTGGCCTGATTGGCGGCCCGAATTATAGAGGCAAACAGAAAGGATAGTGAAATGAACGCCGGACTGAAGGCCATCATTTTTGATTTTAACGGAGTGATCGTGGATGACGAGCCGCTGCACCTGGAGCTGTTGCGCCGCGTGCTCGAAGAAGAAGGGCTGTCGCTGTCGGACGAGGACTATCACGAAAAATATCTTGGTTACGATGATCGCGGAGCCTTTGCTGCCGCGCTGACTGATCAGGAGCGCGCGGCGCAGGCCGCAAATCAGACGTACATCGAATCGCTGATTGAGCGCAAAGCCCGGTACTACCTGGACGCAATCAACGAACGAATGCTGTTTTTTCCCGGCGTCATCGAACTGGCGCGACGGCTGGCCGCAGAGTTTCCGCTGGCGATTGCGTCGGGCGCGCTGCGACACGAAATCGAACTCGTACTCACACGCGGCGAACTGCGCGACTGCTTTCGCGTCATCGTCGCCTCAGAAGATGTCAGCGCGTGCAAACCCGATCCTGAAGGCTACGTCAAAGCCCTCGCGCGGCTGAATGAATCAATGCCAGGCAGCATTCAGCCCGCCCAGTGTCTGGTCATCGAAGATTCAGTCGCAGGCCTCGAAGCCGCCCGCCGCGCCGGGATGCGCTGCCTCGCCGTCACGAACAGTTACACCGCCGCAGAACTCACGACCGCCGATGCGGTCGTGACCAGCCTCGCGGACATTGACCCGGTGAAAATCTTCGCGGCACTGACTGATGCCTGAGCAGCCATCAGGCGCCCTGCCTGTCCGCGCAGCGAACTAATTCAATAGCGGCTGATGCCCGGGCAATACAGCAATGCGCCTGAGCGGCGATCAGGCATTCTGCCTGTCCGCGAAGCGGACTAATTCAATAGCGGCGGGTGCAACCCGCCGGAGCGCGTGCCGCACGCCATCGTCCCTGAAGGGGACGCAGTAACCAATCACAATGCAATTCTTTCAGAGTCGGAAAAATTGTCTGTCTGCTTCGGCTTCGCGGATCGGGCAGGCCTGCGCGCGCTGAAGGCGTGTTGTGAGTTGCGATGTTTTCTGAATTATCAGGAAGCAGGCACAAGGAATCAGGCATCAGCTTCAGCTTGCGTGATGAAAAAAGGGCAGACTGGAATCAGCCGTTCCAGTCTGCCCGCTGGCTGAAATTCAGTTGTGACCGGCTTTCAGCGGATGTTGAGTTTCAGCGCATTCGCCGTCTTTCCATCCACCGTCAGCACCACCTCAACCTCGCCGCGCGCGGCCAGCGTGCGCGGGATGAGGACATTGATCTGATCCAGGCCGACGAAGTCGCCCTGCGCTCCGGCGTAGCTGATGGCCGCGTCAATCCCGTCAATCTTCACGCTGACGTTCTTCAGGTCACTGCGATAGCGCAGCCCTGTGCCGAACAGAATCAGGAAGACTTCTTCATCGCCGGAGCCGAGATCAACCGGGACCGGAACGAACTGCTTCAGTCCTTCATCGTATCGCGCCACCGGTTCAATGACCTGTGAACCATCGCCTTTGACGCGCACGAGGTAAGCCGCCGGCAGGCCTTTGCCGCTGGCGTCGGCTGAGAGCAGCGCCGGAGCGACGGCGGCAATGGTGATCGTTCCGCCGGCCACTTCGTCCGCCGCGCGCACGATGAAGACTGTCGCCGGGCCGGGCGGCAGGCTCGGCGGCATGATGTAGTTGATCTGAGTCGGTGAGGCATAAAGCATCTGTGCGAAATGCTCGTTGCCCAGACTGTCTCTGATTTTGATCTTCACCCCGGCAAGCGTGTCGGGCAGCGGAATCGTGCTGGCCGCTTCGGTGCGATCCGTCAGGTCCACGCCGAAGATTGACACGAATGAATCCTGATCTCACTGGATTTTGTGGGTAAGCTCGGTCATTGAAATAGAAACGGATGATCGCGTTG
>CAYWDW010000332.1:0-6241 GCA_964457105.1 uncultured Heliobacteriaceae bacterium | reverse complement strand
CACGCTCGCGTACTGTAATCTGCATCCAATCGCAATCTGATCCAGGGTGCCGCCGGAAAATTCCTGAAACATGCCTCAGCCTGATCGCGTACATCTCAGCGCAACAGCAATCTTTGTGAGGAGGTGTGGTAGTTATGGCAGACGCAATTGGCACTGTGATTTTTATCATCATCGCGCTGGTCGTGATCGGGATTGCCGGAACCATCGCGTTTGCGGTGCTGGGTTCCCTGATCGGACTGATCGTACTGGCGCTCAAGGTGGCGTTTTTCTTTGGCATTATTTATCTGGTGTGGTGTGGGGTTCGCAAGCTTGCCCGCACGGCTTGAGGTTACTTCGCAGGTCTTCAGACCGCCGGGCAATTGAAAGCCGTCGCGCATCATCACTGACCTTTTCTGTCTCCAAAGCCGCATCCGGTCAGTGCCGAAGCGCGACGGCTTTTCTTTTCAGCCGCCCTGCACCACCTTCAGCAGTTCACTGAAACTCTCAATCAACACATCGGCGCCGGCCTCGCTGAGTTCCCTGTGTCCGCGAAATCCGCCGACATAACCGCAGGTTTTCATTCCCGCATTCTTTCCGGCCTCAATATCCACGCGCGTATCACCGATCATCAGACATTCACCGGCCGGTGCCCCGCAGCGCCGCGCCGCTTCAAGCAGCGGCAGCGCAGACGGCTTGCGTTCAGCCAGGCTGTCACCCCCAAACACCACACTGAAATGCGAAAGCACGCCGAGCCTTTCCAGAATCGTCAGCGTGAAAGCATACGGCTTGTTCGTCACGACCGCTTTGGGCAGGCCGTCAAGCGCTGCGAGCGTCGTTGCGACTTCAGGGTAGAGCCACGTTTCATCCAGCAGATGCGCGCCGTAATGATGCAGGAACCTTTCCTGCGCGTGATCAATTTCGCGCGGCTCAGGTTCACGCCCGCAGCGCGCCCGCAATGAACGCAGCACCAGCAGGCGCACACCTTCGCCGACAAAACTCAGCACCAGTTCAGGCGACAGCGGCGCGAGCTGCAGGTCCGTCAGCATCAGATTGATCGAGCTGGCCAGATCCGCGCGCGAGTCAATCAGCGTTCCGTCAAGGTCAAAAAGTAAACAGCGATAATTCATTTTAAGCAGCTCGTGATGGTTCGGGGCAGGTGCTTTACAGAAAAAGCCAAAGAAAGCCCCCTGCTTGCGGCAGCAGGGATGAATTTGGCATGGTGCGGAGTTGGAGGATTTGATCCCGGAAACGAAGCGCAATAAACTCTTCCAGGTTCCGCAAGGTTGATTCATCCTGCGTCTATCGACGGCTGCCGGGGATGTGGACAACAAGCTATTTTACGAGTACCGCCGGGAACGTTTCGGAGCAGACGATTCAGCGATACATCGAAGCCCAAAGTACACGCGACTGAATGAAAGCCTGCAAGTACAAATTGCGACTTAACCGGGCGTTTCAGGCGCAGTGCGAAAGGACGCTTGGCATGTGCCGCGAGTTGTACAACGCCGCCTTGCAGGAACGGCGTGACGCATGGGCGATCAATCGCGTCTCGGTCAACTACGCGACGCAATGCGCGCAGTTGGTCGAGATCAAAGAAGTCCGCCCGGACCTCAATGGCGTCCACTCGCAGGTCTTGCAGCAGACCTTGCGCAAGCTTCAGCGCGCGTTTGAGGGCTTCTTCCGCCGCGTGAAGAGTGGCGAGACGCCGGGCTATCCGAGATTCAAGGGACGCGACCGCTTCGATTCGTTCTGCTACCCGCAAGCGGGCTTCCGGCTGGATGGCGACAAGCTGCACTTGTCCAAAATCGGCAGTTGCCGCGTGCGATTGAGTCGTCCTGTTGAAGGCACGATCAGGACCTGCACAATCAAACGCGAAGCCGATGGCTGGTACGTCATCTTCGCCGTTGAAGAGAACCAGTGTCGTTTCCTGCCGAAGACTGGCGACAGCGTGGGCGTTGATGTCGGCCTTGAGAATTTCGCCACACTTTCGACGGGCGAAGTGATCGAGAACCCGCGTCACCTTCGCCGGGCCGAACGCCGCCTGAAGACGGCGCAGCGCAAGGTCTCGCGCCGGACGAACAAACGGAGCAACCGTCGCCGCAAGGCCGTCACGCTGCTCCGCAAACAGCATCAGAAGATTGTGCGGCAGCGGCAGGACTTTCAGCACAAGACTGCGCTCCGGCTGATCCGTGAGTTTGACTCTGTCGCGGTCGAAGACCTCAACATCAAGGGCCTGGTGAAGAATCATCATCTGGCCCGGAGCATCAGTGACGTGGCGTGGCGCGCCTTCTTCCAAATCCTGACGAGCAAAGCGGCAGAAGCTGGTCGTCAGGTTGTGAAGGTGTCGCCGCAGTTCACTTCGCAGGACTGCCACGCTTGTGGCGCGAGAGTCCGCAAGACTCTGGCCGTGCGCGAACATCGCTGCATTGCTTGTGGATTTGTGGCTCATCGTGACCATAACGCGGCGTTGAATATCCAACGGCGGGGCACGCCGTTCGGGGAGAGTGGACGGCCACTCAGCGAACCGAGAATCCCCCCGCTTTAGCGGCGGGGAGTGTCAACCGCTTTCAGAAAGCGCATAGTATAGCTGCTGACGCTTCCCCACAGCAGCGAATCATCAGGCAGAAAGGCGATTAATGTCAGCACATACCAGAAGCAGCGCGCCGCCCGCATTCACCAACCATCTGAGCAATGAAACCAGCCCGTACCTGCTTCAGCACGCGCATAATCCCGTTGACTGGTATCCCTGGGGAACTGAGGCTTTTGAAAAGGCCAGGCGCGAGGACAAGCCGATCCTGTTGTCCATCGGCTATGCGGCCTGCCACTGGTGCCACGTCATGGCGCACGAATCGTTCGAGGATGAAGCCATCGCGCAGTTGATGAATGACCACTTCGTCAACATCAAGGTGGACCGCGAGGAACGGCCCGATCTCGATACGATTTATATGAACGCGGTGCAGATGATGATCCGGCACGGCGGCTGGCCGCTGACCGCCTTTCTGACGCCGGAGGGCGTGCCGTTTTATGGCGGGACCTACTTTCCGCCGCAGGATCGTCACGGCATGCCGGGCTTTCCGCGTGTGCTGCTCAGTGTGGCTGATGCTTATCGCAATCGCCGCGATCAGATCAGCGAAAGCGCCGAATCGGTGCTGCAGGCGCTGCAACAGGTCAATCAGGCTGGCTCATCTGAAGGCGAACCAGGCGTGGCGATTCTCGACCAGGCGGCGGCTGATTTATTGCGTCAGCACGATCCGGTTGACGGCGGCTTCAGCAATCGCGGGCCGAAGTTTCCGCCTGCGATGTCGCTCACGTTTCTGCTGCGGCAGTGGCGTCGCACCGGCCATGACGCCGCGCTGCGCGCGGTCGAACTGACGCTCGACAAGATGGCGCAGGGTGGAATGTATGATCAGCTTGGCGGCGGGTTTCATCGTTATTCGGTGGATGAAAAATGGCTGGTGCCGCACTTTGAAAAAATGCTTTACGACAATGCGCTGCTCGCGCGCGTTTACCTGGATGCCTTTCTCGTCACGCGCCATGAATCCTGTCAGCGCATTGCCACTGAAACGCTCGATTACGTCGTGCGCGAAATGACTGACGCCGACGGCGGTTTTTATTCATCGCAGGATGCCGACAGCGAAGGCGTGGAAGGAAAGTTTTTTGTCTGGACGCCGGAAGAGACTGCGGCGCTGCTCGGCACGCAGGACGCGAAACTCTTCAATCGTTACTTTGACATTTCTTTATCGGGCAACTTCGAACACGGCGCGAGCATTCTGCACGTTGACACCGACCTCGCAACCATCGCCCGACTGATGCAGGTCACGCCCGAACACCTCAGCGAAGTCATCGCGCGCGGCAAACGCACGTTGTTTGAAGCCCGCGAACGGCGCATCAAACCGTCACGCGACGAAAAGATTCTGACCGCGTGGAATGGCCTGATGCTGCGCAGCTTTGCCGAAGCGGCGCGGATATTGAAGCGCGATGATTACCGCGCGGTCGCAGTCAGAAACGCTGAGTTCGTGCTGACGAACCTGCGGCGCAACGGTCGCCTGCTGCGCACGTACAAGGACGGTGCAAGCAAACTCAACGCCTATCTTGAAGATTACGCCTGCCTGATTGACGGGCTGCTGGCGCTTTATGAAACCACCTTTGAACTGCGCTGGTTTACCGCAGCGCGCGCGCTGGCCGACACGATGATCGAACAGTTTTATGACGCCGGGCAGGGCGGGTTCTATTTCACCAGCAACGATCACGAAACGCTGATTACGCGGACGAAGGATCTGATGGACAACGCCACGCCTGCGGGCAATTCAACGGCGACCTTCGTGCTGCTGCGGCTGGCGCTGTTCACCGGCGAAGATCGTTACCGGCAGATTGCTGCACAGTCGTTGCAGATGATGACAGATTCGATGCGGCAATATCCGAGCGCCTTCGGCCACCTGCTGTGCGCGCTCGATTTTTATTTGTCATCGCCGCACGAAATCGCGCTCATCGGCAAACGCGAGGCAGCCGACACCGCCGCACTGCTTGAAGCAGTCTTCAGCCGTTACCTGCCGAACAAGGTGGTGGCCCTCGCTGAACCAGACGACAGCACAGCGGCGCAGGCGATCAGACTGCTGGCCGGGCGCGGGCAGATCAGCGGCCAGGCGACGGCTTACGTGTGTCATCAGTACCGCTGCGAAGCGCCGGTCACAGATCCGGCAGCACTGCTCGCACAACTGCACTGATCCTGCCGGATTATTCGCTTGAATTTGCTGCGCGGATGACCTACAAAGGCCGCCGGCAACAGAATTGAAATGAAGCAGTCACAGGGGGAAGCATCCTGATGTTCACGAAAGACGCGGCTGCGAGTCTCGCTGAGGCGGAGCAGGAAACTGAATCGCAACTGATCAGGCTGGCCGCAGAGATTGATGAAGTCGAAGGCTACCAGGCGCCGCACGCCACGTTTATGGCGCGGCTGGCTGAAGCGCTGGGCGCTGAGTTCGGGCTGCACGGCAGCGATCTGACGGCGCTGAAATTTGCGGCGCTGGCGCACGACCTGGGCGAGCGCGTGATGAAGCGCGATTACCTGGAACGCAACGGCGAACTGACCTGGGAAGAACGCCTGGATGTGTGGCGGCACCCGATTCTGGGCGAGCAGGCCGCCGCACAGCGCAAACTTTCGCGGCAGGCGCAACTGCTCATTCGCTGGCATCACGAATGGTGGAACGGCAGCGGCTATCCTGACGCGCTCGCGGGCGAAGCGATTCCCATCGGCGCGCGCATCCTGCGCGTGGTTGACACTTACAGCGCCCTGCTCAGCGACCGGCCCTGGCGTTCACGCCTCAGCCAGACCAATCCTGAAGAGGCCGCGCAGCAGATCATCGCTGATGACGCCGGCATCGAATTTGATCCGCGCGTCGTGGCCGTCTTTCTCAACCTGGTCAGCCGGAAAGCCGGCACCGCCAAATACGAATAACCCGAAAACGCCCGGCGAACTGACCGTTCGCTGAACATCTCGCAGGCACTATGAATCGTCACTGGCTCGGTTTTGAATTAAGCGTCATTCGGCGCGTCAAGTTTAACTCGGTCGCCATTCCCTTCGCCGGTCAGCCTGACCTCGACTGGTATCTCAAGTTCTGGAACAAGCAGGTCGTCAACAACGATCTCTGTCAGTGGTCGTGGTGGACTTCGCGCGCGCTGGTTGAAAATCAGGACTCGCTGCTCAGTGATGAGGATGTGGCGATGGTGCTGAAGGACGCTTACGTGCCGCGGCGGCGGCTCAGCAATCCGGCGCTCAGCCGGATTATGGGCGAAATGGATGCCTGCTGGTTCGACAACGTGTGGCTCAACATTCAGGAACTCGGCGACGAACGCCGCCGCGCGCTGGCCTTTCATCACGCGCTGGAAACCGGCAATTACGTGCAGTCCTTCACGTCGCAAACGGCGCATCTGCGCCGCCCGCTCGCTGAAGTCTTTACCGATCTGGTCCGGCATCAGCGCAAAATTTTTGATAACGGGCAGGACAATCACTGCGCCAATCTCGATGCGACCGAATTCATTCGTCACACCAAAGCCGATCTGATGTATGCGCGCTTTCCGCGCCCGCAGGGACTCGCGGCGCTGCGCCGCACCGGCGTCGGCTGGCGCGAAATGTGGATTCGCGGCCATGGCGACTGCTGGAAGGAGCTGAGCGAACAGCAGCGCGGGCGCATCGGTGACAGCGTGATTTCAAAGGAATATTACTTCGAGCTGATCGGCGACTTTCTGGAGCAGGCGAAACACATTC
>CAYWDW010000331.1:0-6250 GCA_964457105.1 uncultured Heliobacteriaceae bacterium | reverse complement strand
CCCCGCCACCCGCCCCGGGGCAAATTTGGCCCCCCCCTGGGGGGGCCCCTCCGGCCCGGGGCGCGCGGCCCCCCAACGCGGGCGGGGGGGCGCCACCCCGCTCGCCTACTGGACCAGACAGGCGATTGCCAATTGATCTAAATTCCCGCATCGAGCGGATAGTAATTCAACACATCATCGCGCCAGCCGCCTTCTCCCTGTCCGATGTCGGCAAAGCTTTCGACAAACTCGACGGCGCAAACCCACTTCGCCATTTTGAAACCCAACTGGCTTTCGACCCGAAGGCGCAGCGGCGCGCCGTGATTCAACGGCAGCGGCGCGTCATTCATTTCATACGCCAGGATCGTTTGCGGCTTGCGGGCGAGCGTCAGGTCAATCGCTTCGTAGTAATAACCACGCCCCGGCCTCTCCCATTTGTCATCCATCGTGCGAAAGACCAGATATTTCGCTGCGGGCGATGGTCGGCACAGTTCGATCAGCTCGGAAATTGCCACGCCGCCCCATTGCGCAAAGTACGTCCAGCCCTGAATGCATGTGTGCAAAGTTGTCTGCGTCTGCTTCGGCAGTTTCCGCAACTCGTCGAGCGACAGACTCAGCGGGCGCTCGACGAGGCCGCAGACTTCAAGCCGGAAGTCCGCAAAGTTTGTCGCAAGATGTTTCTGAAATGCTGCGTCCCTTGGCGGACGGCCATTGATCCTGGCATACGATGAACGGCGGTTGTAATTCTGTCTGGACAGCAAACGGTGAAACAGAAAACGCCGCAGATGGTCAACGCCAATTTCAAGCCGCTTCTTGATTTTCATCGGCTGGCGCAGCGAGAGTCGGGTCATCACGACGTGATAGATAACGACCGCCGCGATTCCGGCCAGGCCGATCCAGATTGCCAGCCTGTGCGAATCGCTTTCGCTTCCCAGCACGATCTTCGCCATCTCGGGACCGAAACCGTGCCAGATGACCAGCGTGATGTGGCCGATGATGAACAGCACGTAAAGGCAGATCCCCACGAAATGCACACTCCGCACTCCCTGGCGACCTCCGAAGGGTTTCAGAATCCAGGGAAAACGCGCGGCCAGCGCCGGCGACATAACAATGCCGGTGATGATTTGTATTGGCGTCAGAATAAAGATCAGGCCGAAGTAGGTCAGTTGCTGAATCGCATTGAATGGATGGCCATCCGGCGGAAGCCGAAGTTGCAGGTAGGTCGTCAGGGCCGTCCACGCCTGCGGAAAGATCTCCCAGGAAGTGGGAATGAGCCGTCGCCATTGCGCGTCGGCAAACAGGCAGACGACATAAACCAGACCGGTGATGACCCAGCCGATGACCGACCAGAAATGCCAGTGCCTGCCCAGTCCGAGGTTGTCCCGTCCGGGCAGCGCGATCACGGGATTGAGCGGGATTATTTCATCTTCTGCTGTCCATAGCCCGGTCTCCGGCATTCGCTTCCTGGTCAACCGCAACCACTCGCTCCCCGGCAGACAATCATCGTTCCAGTAAAACTTCGGGTGCGTGCCGATAATCTCAATCCCGCTGCGGATGAGCAGCGTGATGAACAGGAAGTTGAATAAATGAGTCAGGCGAACCCACAGAGGAAAATAGTCTTCGATTATTCCGGTCATTGCCGTTTGCTTCCTGATCTTCTCAACGGATAGCTTCCAGAAAAGTGTCCATCCACGAAGTCACACGAAGATTCACGAAGGGGGGCATTCACCCTGATGTTTCCTTCGTGTCTTCTTCGTGTGACTTCGTGGATGAGAAATTCTTTCGCTTGAAAGTCGTAGTGACGAATGACTTCGTTACTACGTGTGCTGGTTATGACTCAGCCCGCTGCCTTCATCAGCCTGGCCTGCAGCTTGATTTCAGTTCCGCTCAGCGCCCTGGAGACCGGGCAATTCTTCTTCGCCGTGTCGGCTTGTTTCAGGAATGCCTGTTCATCAATCCCCGGAACTTCGGCTTCGGTGTTGAGGTCAATCGAGGTGATCCTGAAACCATCGCCGGTTTTTTCCAGATGAACTCTGGCAGTCGTGCTGACGCGCTTCGCCGGGTGGCCGGCCTGAGCGAGTTCGTTGGCCAGCGCCATCGAGAAACAGCCGGCGTGCGCCGCGCCGATCAACTCTTCAGGGTTCGTTCCTTTCCCGTTTTCAAAGCGGGAAGTGAAGGAATAAGGCCCCTCGTAAGCGCCGCTTCCCAGCTTCATGCTTCCTTTGCCTTCCCTGAGCGTGCCTTCCCACACAGCGTTTCCAGTTCGTGTAATCATGGCGATCAACTCCTTTCCGTTTTGTTCAGGTTGATGATGTTGAATGATCCTGCTCCGGCGCGATCAGCCCCGCTTCGGCAAGGCTGTCCAGCAGCAGGTGAAAATAGATCAGTCCCGCGTAAGGCTCCCATCGGTTGAGCGTGCGGCGCACGCCCTCGTAATCCAGCGGCTTCTTCAGACGCAGCCAGCGTTGCAGATTGTTGCGCGCGCCGACATCGTCGCCAGGAAAGACATCCAATCGTCCGAGGCCGCGCAGCAGCGCGTATTCCGCCGTCCATCGCCCCACGCCCCACAGTTGCAGCAACCGTTCCACCGCCGCTTCATCATTGAGCGCAGCCAGCTCTTCCAGGTTCAACTCTCCTTCGACGACGGCGCTGGAAAGCTCGATCAGCGCGCGGGTTTTCTGGCGACTGAATTTCAAACTCTTCAGCTTCTCCGGCTTCAACGCGGCCAGGTCGGACGGTCGCGGAAAAGCATGAATCTGACTGCCCGCAATGGTCGCGCCGTAATTTTCAGCCAGGCTGTTGAGCATCCTGATGCCCACCGTGAGCGTGAACTGCTGACAAGCGATGCCGTTCACCAGCGCCTCGAACACAGCAGGGAAACGCGGCGGTTTGAGTCCGCGAAACCGTTCTGCCATCGTCCCCAGCCTGCGATCATCCGCCGCCAGGCGATAAAATTCAGACAGGTCAATTTGCAATCCCAGCAACCGATCCAGCGCCTCCGTCACGGCTGATTTCACGCCAGGCGTGAGCTGCGCGCCGGACACACGCACTTCGATCCGCGGCGCATCCGGCAAGCCGGTTTGCGTGACCGCGACTTCCACAACCTTTCCAGACAGCTTGTCACCCAGCGCCAATGCGCGCCTGTAGGTTTCTCCGTCCCAGACATCCATCTGGTTGTCAGGACGGCGACGCAACGCCCAGACCGTCAGATCAAGACGAAATGGCGGCGTCGGCTTGAGCAAAAAAGCAGCAGACTTCAAACGAAGGTCCTCATCTCACCCTTTTTGCAGAAACTGCTGTAACACCAGCGCGCCGTTGTGTTCTTCATCCCGCGCGGCGTAGATCAATGTGACCGTGCCTTTTTTGGCCAGTCGCCTGAGCAGGCTGATCGAATCGGCCTTTTGCTTCAGCTCTTTCAGATAACGCCGACGAAACTCAGTCCATTTGTCCGGGTCGTGCCCGAACCATTCCCGCAGCTCCGTGCTTGGCGCAATCTCCTTCAGCCACAGATCGAGCTGCGCCTGCGCCTTGCTCACGCCGCGCGGCCAGAGCCGTTCGACCAGAATTCGCTCACCATCATCTTCAGCCGGTTTTTCATAAGCCCGTTTCAACTTGATCATAGCGCGTGATGCTTATCCTTTCTGCTGCGCGTTCTGCTCGTCGCCGATTCTTCCATCGTTTTCACAGACAGCGGTTGGAATAAAAGATCAGGGAATAACAGAGCAACTTTTGTTCCGCTTGAAATTCAGCATCACGCATCGCTGGCACGAAGGTTGCCGATCATCAGACGCAGGGAGACTTCACGAGATGGCTGAAAAGTTCAGGATTGGCGATCACGTAAGCTGGAATTCCGAGGCAGGCCGGGTGTCGGGGACGATCATTGCGATTCATACCAGAGACTTCGACTACAAGGGTTATGTGCATCACGCCTCGGAAGACGATCCGCAGTACGAAATCAAAAGCGACAAGACCGATCATATCGCCGCTCACAAGGGCAGCGCTCTCGAACACACACCGGGTAAAGGCAAAGGGTGAAGCTTCCATTCTTCACAATTGGCCATTCCAACCGGAGCCTCGCAGAGTTTGCCGAACTGTTGACCGGAGCCGACATTGGCCTTGTCGCGGACATCAGAAAAATCCCAATGTCCGCAGCCAATCCACAGTTCAATCTGGACACGCTTCCTGACGCGCTCGCGGCCTTCCGGATTTTGTACGAACACGTTGCAGCCCTCGGCGGCCTGCGCGGAAAGGCGCGAAGTTTACCTTCGGATGTTAACGGCTACTGGACGAATGAAAGCTTCCATAACTACGCCGATTATGCGCTTTCAGAGGATTTTCACGCCGGCCTTGAGCATCTGCTCGATGCGGGACGCAAACGACGCTGCGCGGTGATGTGTTCGGAGGCTGTCTGGTGGCGATGTCACCGCCGCATTGTCGCCGATCACCTGATCGCTCGCGGAGAAACCGTTTTTCACATGATGGGACAGGGCCGCCTGACGCCTGCTCGCCTTACTCCGGGCGCTGTCGTTCAACCCGGCGGGGCGATTGTCTATCCCGCCGCGCATCAGGCAGAGAAGTGGCATGAAATGAAGCGAGTGATTTGAATGTGGCGAAAGAATTGCACGAGACGACTGTGAGCATGCCGCCGGTGTTTCCGCAGCGGACGCTGGATCGGTTTGCAGTTGTGTGTACGGCTCAAACCACGGGGAACACGGGGGACACGGAGAAAACACAAGAAGGGCGCGTGGTTCTGGCCCGCCCCGTACTCCCCGTGTTCCCCGTGGTTGCTTTTTCCCATCCACGCAAGTGCAAACCGATCTAAAGAACAAACGTAAGGAGTGTGAAATGAGCGTAAAAGTCGCCATCAATGGTCTGGGACGAATCGGGCGCGCAGTTCTGAAGCTGGTCATTGACGAGCCAGCGATTGAACTGGTCGCGATCAACGACCTGATCGGTGTTGAGAATCTCGCCTACCTGCTTCGCTTCGATACGGTGTACGGACGGTATTCAAAATCTGTGGAGGTCAGGAGCGGCGACCTGGTGGTCGCTGGCCGCAAGTTGCGGACGCTGAATACCCGTAATCCTGCGGAGCTTCCGTGGAAGGAACTGGGCGTCAATCTCGTGTTCGAGTGCACCGGGGCGCTCACGCGGCGCGAAGATCTTGAAAAGCACGTCCGCGCGGGCGCGCAATTTGTCCTCTTGTCAGCCCCGTCGAAAAGCGAAGACGTGGGAACGTTTATTCACGGCGTGAACTCGCCGGAAGGCGCTCCCGCCATCATCTCCTGCGCAAGCTGCACGACCAACTGCATCACGCCAATTGTCGAGATCATCGGACGCCGCATCGGATTCGAGAAGGCGGCGATGACAACCGTGCATGCCTATACCGCGACGCAGGCGATTGTTGATGGGCCGAGCAAGCGTTTTCGCCGAGGCCGCGCCGGAGCAGCGAACCTCGTGCCGACCTCGACGGGCGCGGCGCACGCGACCACGCGCGCGCTGCCGGAATACAAGGGACGGTTCGACGGCATCGCGGTCCGGGCGCCGATTCCTGTCGGCTCCATCGCGGATCTCACGTTCGTTGCTTCGCGGAAGACGACTGTGGATGAAGTGAACCAGATCCTCACGGCAGAAGCCGCCACGCCGCGCTACGCCGGAGTGCTTGGCGTCTCACACGACCCGCTCGTTTCGTCGGACATTATCGGCGATTCGCGCGCATCCATCGTTGATCTCGAACTCACGAGGGTCATTGACGGCGACCTGGTCAAGATCATGAGCTGGTACGACAACGAGTGGGGCTACGCCAGTCAAATGGTCCGCGAGGCGGTGTCGGTGGCCGGGGGCGGCGACTCCAAACCCCTGCCATCTTCGCCGGAAGGCAGATGAATAAAGGCTGTTTCAAAAAACCAGAGCGCGCGCTGGCGAAAACAATCGAGCGGGTGGCGGCGGCGCGTCTGCCGACGGAATACGGCGAGTTTCGCATCATCGGCTATCGCTCACTCACGTCGGATGAAGAGTTCATCGCGCTCGTGCGTGGTGAACCGCAAACAACTCGCTCGACGCTCGTCCGCATTCACTCGCAGTGTCTGACGGGCGACGCGTTCAGCTCAACCAAATGCGACTGCGGGCGGCAGCTTCAGGCCGCCCTGCGCCTGATCGCGGAGGAAGAATGCGGCGTGATCGTTTACCAGCAGCAGGAGGGGCGGGGGATCGGCCTCATCAACGAGATTCGCGCTTACGCCTTGCAGGACGCGGGCGCCACCGACCTGTTCAT
>CAYWDW010000330.1:0-6259 GCA_964457105.1 uncultured Heliobacteriaceae bacterium | reverse complement strand
GGATCCGACTCCCCCGTTCGCTTTTGAAAAACTTTACGAAAAAAAAACGTCCGAACTCGTGATGAATGTCAAAGACGCAGCGCATCACGTCATAAACAAGCTGTTTGAACGATCCTTCATCCAGCCGGTACGTTTTGGCGCCGAGTTGAATTGGCATCATTCCTCCACAGGATTCGTGCGAAGCCGAAGCTGCATAACAAAAGAAAATAGCGGAAAAGAAAATAACTGATGTTGTTGCTGCTTATTTTCCTTTCCGCTATTTTCCTTTAAAAAAGAAAATAGCGGAAAGGAAAATAACCTTTGTTGTTATTGCCTGTTTTCTTTCCCTGATTTTCCTTTAAATCAGATCTTCATTTCACGTTGAGCCGAACCGTGTTGGCGGCTTTGGGGTTCACCGTCAGCACGACATCAATTTCGCCGCGCCCGGCCAGCGCATTCGACAGTCTGACGTTGACCTGATCCAGTCCGACAAAATCGCCTTGCGCGCCTGCGTATATAGCGGTGTTCAATTGCGTGCGCCCGGAACCTGGCGCCTCCGGGGGGACGCCTTCGACGGCGCCAGGTCGCTACCGCTCCCTGTACTGTTCCGGGTGCAGGTCGCACGCATTAGCAAACCGCTATAAAAGAAAAAAATCTACCCGACCTCAAGCTCCCGCTCGCGCAAATATTTGATCTTGTCGCGCAACTCTGCGGCGCGCTCGAATGCGTATTTCTTCGCGGCTTCGCGCATTTCGTGTTCAAGCTGCCAGATGGTCTGTTTCAGGCGTTCGGGGCTGTATTCCTCAAAGGCTTCCAGATTCGTCGGCACCTTGAAGTAATCGGCTTCATACGCCGTGACGAGCGTCGCTTCAATCGGCTTGACGATGGATTGCGGAGTGATGCCGTGCGCCTCGTTGTACTTCATCTGTCTGGCGCGGCGGCGATTGGTTTCGTCAATCGCGCGGCGCATGGAATCGGTCATCCGGTCGGCATACAGAATCGCCTTGCCCCTGGCGTTGCGGGCGGTGCGACCGATGGTCTGAATCAGCGATGATTCGCTGCGCAGAAAGCCTTCCTTGTCGGCGTCGAGAATGGCGACGAGCGAAACTTCGGGCAGGTCGAGGCCTTCGCGCAGCAGATTGATGCCGACTAAAACATCGAACTCGCCCCGGCGCAGGTCGCGCAGAATTTTGATGCGTTCGAGCGTTTCGATTTCGGAATGCAGGTAACGCACGCGAATGCCCAACTCGCCATAATAATCGGTCAGGTCTTCGGCCATCTTTTTCGTCAGCGTCGTGACGAGCACACGTTCTTTGCGTTCGACTCTTTGTCTGACCTCTTCAAGCAGATCGTCAATCTGTCCGCGCACGGGCCGCACGTCAACGGCAGGATCAAGCAGGCCGGTCGGGCGGATGAGCTGTTCGATGAATTCGCCGCCGGACTTTTGCAATTCATACGGGCCGGGCGTGGCGGAAACGTAAATGGCCTGGCGGACGCGCTGTTCCCACTCTTCAAATTTGAGCGGGCGGTTGTCGAGCGCCGAGGGCAGGCGAAAGCCGAAATCAACGAGCGTGGTTTTGCGCGAACGGTCGCCGTTATACATCCCGCGAATCTGCGGAATGGACTGATGGCTTTCATCAACGACCACGATGGCATCATCGGGCAGGTAATCAAACAGCGTCGGCGGCGGTTCGCCCGGAGCCTTGCCGGTCAGGTGGCGCGAATAGTTTTCGACGCCGCGACAGTAGCCAAGCTGATTGAACATTTCGAGGTCATACATCACGCGCTGATGCAGGCGGCTGGCTTCGACGGCCTTGCCCTGTTCGATCAGTTGCGGCTCCCACCATTCGAGTTCGGCTTTGATTGATTTGACGGCGTGTTTGACGATGCCGGGCGTGGTGACGTAATGCGTTTTGGGATAGACCGGCACGCGGCTGTCAAGCTTCTGAATGACTTCGCCGAGCAGCGGATCCACGAGCGAAATCGAATCAATCTCGTCGCCCCACAGTTCAATGCGCAGCGCCTGATCCTGATAGCTCGGATAGATTTCGATCACATCGCCGCGCACGCGAAAGCTGCCGCGCCCGAATTCAATGTCGTTGCGCTCATACTGTAACTCGACCAGTTTTTTGAGCAGTTCCTGACGGCTGAGGCGCTGGCCCGGTTCGAGAAACAGAATCATTCCGTAATAAGCATTCGGGTCGCCAATGCCGTAAATCGCCGAGACCGACGCGACAATGATCACATCGCGCCGCTCAAAGACCGAACGGGTCGCGCTCAGTCGCAGCCGGTCAATCTCGTCATTGATGGTCGCTTCCTTTTCAATGTAAAGATCGGAGGACGGCACGTAAGCTTCGGGCTGGTAATAGTCGTAATAGCTGACGAAATATTCGACAGCGTTTTCAGGAAAGAACGTTTTGAATTCCTGATAAAGCTGCGCCGCGAGCGTCTTGTTGTGCGCCATCACGAGCATCGGACGATTGACGCGCGCGACAACCGAGGCGACCGAGAAAGTTTTGCCCGAGCCGGTGACTCCCAGTAAGACCTGATGCTTTTCGCCTGCATTGAGGCCCCGGACCAGTTGCTCAATCGCTTCGGGCTGATCGCCGCGCGGCTCATAATCCGAGACAAGTTTGAATTGCTGGCTCATTGCTCCTCCGGTCGTGAGTGATTGTCTGTCAGCGGTTGCCATTCATAAACGAGCCATTATAAAAAGCGCGATGATGCTCGGCAAACCGGGGCGGGGCAAAAATATTTCAGGCGCTGTCGGCACGTTTTCAGCGGCTGTCTGTCATTTTCAGAACAGCATCTGTTGTCCGAATGATTCAGAAGGGAAGCTGCACGGTGTAAGTATGCGGCGCGGCGAGCAACAACACTTCGCGTTGCGGATAGCTGTAGATCACATCGAAGTTGCTGGTGACATCACGATCCAGGATGGAAACATCGGAACTGGCCAGGTTGGTAAAAACGGCGAACGTCCCATTGACGATGATGGATTTCCCATCGTCTTTAATAAAGCGCAATCTGGTCTGGATGAACAGGCAGTCCACTGGTCCGCCCACACCACCCAGTTGAGGAGCTTGCTCGTCAGGCACGGCCAGGGGAGCGAGCAGGGATGAATAGCTGGCGTCAATTACAGTCCGATCTGCGCCCGAATCAAGGAGGAAAATCACGGACTCCCAATTGCCGTCGGGAGTCTGAATATGAACATCCAGGACGGGGCGCAGCACGTCATCATCAAACGGATGCCAGCGGCCACGAATTTGCATAGATGCGTTCGATCTTTTCCAGCGGAATGAACTGTACCAGGGGTTCATCATCGGGATGCTTTTCCTGGGCCAGTCGCCTGGCTTCCCAACGATCATCCGCAGCAAAGACTTCGCCTTCGGAAACGGCGATGAACTTCCCGCGATAGGCGCTGAAGACAAACGCCCCGTGTTCCGTCAGCCATTCGCCGTTGCGCCGAAATCGCTGCAGGCGGTGCGCAAGTTCAGGATCAACAGCTTCTTCTGTAATTGTGACTTGAGAATTCATCCCAGGTACGATAGCACTTTGCCCCGATCATTGCCAGATTCCGTTTTATGACCAGCGCCAGCTTGAAGCGTCGAGACTTTTGCAGGCAGCGGCAGGTGACCGAATTATTCAGAGCGCCGGGCCGGATGGCAAAGCCGCGACACTCGCGCTAAGATGACCGCGACAGTTTACGAGGTTCACACCGGCGCAATGTTCAGCGCCATCACTTGCAACCGGAGAGCAGGCAATGTCCACGACGCGAGTTCAGCGCAGTCTCAGTCTTTCTCTTTCCATCGTTTTGCTGCTGGCGCTTTCACCCAGCGGCAGTTCGCAGACTTCTGAAGCGCCATACCAACCCGCGCCGGAAAATCTGGCGGCGCGCCAATGGTTTCAGGATGCGAAGTTCGGTCTCTTCATTCACTGGGGCATCTATTCAGTGCCGGGCGGCGAATGGAAAGGCCACACCACCCGCAGCGTCGGCGAATGGCTGATGAATACTGAAAAGATTCCGATTGCGGAATACGAACCCATCGCCGCGCAGTTCAATCCGACGGAGTTTAATCCGCAGGAATGGGTCAGCCTCGCCAAGGCCGCCGGGATGAAATACATCACCATCACGAGCAAGCATCACGACGGTTTTGCGATGTGGGATTCAAAGGTCAGCAACTGGGATGTCATGGATCGCACGCCTTACAAAAAAGACATCCTGAAAATGCTCGCCGATGAATGTCAGCGGCAGGGCATCAAACTTTTCTTCTATCATTCGCACCTTGACTGGCATCACCCCGATTACTTTCCGCGCGGTCGCACGGGACAGTTCACAGGGCGGCCTGAATCGGGCGACTTCAACAAATATCTGGATTACATGGACGCGCAGCTTGCGGAACTGCTCAGCGGGCGGTACGGCAAAATCAGCGGCATCTGGTTTGACGGCTGGTGGGATCAGCAGCTCAAGGATCAGACGAAAAGCGGCGGCGATCCGAAAAAGACTGCTGTTGACTGGCGGCTGCGCAAAACCTACGACCTGATTCACAAGCTGCAGCCGCAGGCATTGATCGGCAACAATCATCACGTCGCGCCGTTCGCGGGCGAAGACTTTCAGATGTTCGAGAAAGATTTGCCTGGACAGAATACTGCCGGATGGAACACCGATGCGCAGATCAGCGCGCTGCCGCTCGAAATGTGCGAAACGACGAACGATTCGTGGGGCTACAAAAAAGCCGATCACAAATTCAAATCGCTCAAAGTCCTGGTCGGTTATCTGGTCGGCGCTGCCGGGCGCAATGCAAATCTGCTGCTCAACATCGGCCCGCAACCGAACGGCAGGTTTCCGCCTGAAGCCGTCGCGCAGTTGAAGCAGTTGAGCGGCTGGACGGCAAAATACGGCGAGTCAGTTTACGGCACACGCGGCGGCCCGGTCGCGCCGCAGTCGTGGGGCGTGATGACGCACAAGGGCAATCGCGCTTACGTTCACATCCTCGATGCCGAAGCGAAGGCAGGCGAGGCCATCAAACTTGACGGACTCGGCGCAAAAATCAAAAGCGCAAAGCTGATGAGCAATGGCAGCGCGGTCAGGTTTGACGCCGCTGCAAATACTATTTATGTCCCGTTGGCTTCGCGCGACGCCATTGACACGGTCGTCGTGCTGGAAGTTGTGCGCTGAATGCCGGAACAGTACAGGGAGCGGTAGCGACCTGGTTCTCTCGCAGCGACCTGCGGCTGAGCCACCAGGTCGCTACCGCTCCCTGTACTGTCCCGGCATTCATTCGTCGAACATCAATACAGGAGAATGCAATGAAAGCTGTCGTGCTGAGGGAACTGGGTGGCCCGGAAAAATTACTTTATGAAGATGTCGCCGATCCGACGCCTGGCGCTGGTGAGGTGATCGTGAAACTCAAAGCCGCCGCGCTCAATCACCGCGATCAGTGGATTCGGCACGGACTTTATGCCGGCATCAAGCTGCCGATCATTCTCGGTTCGGACGGCGCGGGCGTGGTTCATTCGGTCGGCGCGGGAGTTGATTCATCGCTCGTCGGTAAAGCAGTCGTCATCAATCCGAGCCTCGACTGGGGCGATGATGAACGCGCGCAGGGCAGGAATTATCGCATCCTCGGTCTGCCCGATGACGGGACTTATGCTGAACTCATCAAAGTTCCGGCGAAAAATGCTCTGCCGAAACCGGAGCATCTGTCGTGGGAAGAAGCTGCGGCGATTCCGCTGGGCGGGCTGACGGCGTTTCGCGCTGTGACGACGCGCGCGCAGATTCAGGCAGGCGAAACTGCGCTGGTCACAGGCATCGGCGGCGGGGTGGCGACCTTTGCGATGCAGTTCTGCAAGGCGCTCGGCGCGCGCGTCATCGTCACTTCGGGCAGCGATGAAAAACTGGCGCGGGCCAAAGAACTCGGCGCCGATGGCGGCGTCAATTACAAAGGCGAAAACTGGCCGAAGCAGGTGGTCGAACTGAGCGGCGGCGCGGGGCCGGATGTCGTCATTGACAGCGCGGGCGGCGCGACGCTCGAAGAATGCGTTAAGATCATCAGGCCAGCCGGGCGCCTCGTGTTCTTTGGCGCAACAACAGGACTCGCCCACAACCTCGACCTGCGGCGAATCTTTTTCAAGCAGCTCAACATTCTCGGTTCGACGATGGGCAGTGATCGTGAGTTTGCGGCGATGCTGAAACTTTACAGCGATCACCAACTGAAGCCGGTCGTGGATCAGGTCTTCGCGCTTGCTGAAACAGCCGCAGCGCATCAGCGGATGGAAGCAG
>CAYWDW010000329.1:3142-6259 GCA_964457105.1 uncultured Heliobacteriaceae bacterium | reverse complement strand
GTACGCGCTGCTCGCGCTCGATCTGCAATTGAATGGGGAGGCGCAGGTGGCGCTCTCGCGGGCGATTGCGCTCAAAAGCGACGAGCCGTCCTATCACTTTCTGCTGGGCGTGACGTGGCTTAGAAAACCGGACGTGGACGAGGCCGCGCTGGCTTTCCGGCAATTTCTCAAACTGCGGCCCGATCACGCGCAGGGGCAGATGTTATTGGGCTACGCGCTGCTCAAACAAAAGAAATCAGACGAGGCGCGCGCGTGGCTGGAGAAAAGCATTCAAAAAGATGATCGCGCGCCCGAAGCTTTTTACTATCTGGGCCTGATCGCGCAGGAACGCAACGAAGATGAGCGCGCGATTGAATACTTTGAAAGAGCCTTGCGGCTTTCGCCGTCGCTGGCGCACGCGCACATCGCGCTCGGCGTGACGTATCTGAAGTTGAAGAACTATCAGCGCGCGCAAGCGTCGCTCGAAGCTGGCGTGAAGTTGAACCCCGACGATGCAAAGGCGCATTACAACCTCGCGTTGCTTTACACGCGGCTCAAAGACCCGCAGCGCGCGCAGGCTGAAATGCAAATCGTCGAGCGGCTGAAAAACAGCGGCAGGCAATCGGCGGAAAGCGACGCCGCGCCGCCGCCAACAATACGTCCGAACTAAAAAATCATGTTTACCCCGAAACTATTTTCCAAATCGCGCTCACTCACTTCACTGCTGTTGGCGTTTGCTGTGTCGTTGCCGTCATCGTTGGCGCAATCGCAGCAGGACAAGCAAAAGAAGCCGGACGACACCATCCGGCTTGAAACGCGCCTCGTCACGACCGATGTGATCGTGAAAGACAAAAAAGGAAAGTACGTCACCGACCTCAAAGCCGGAGACTTCACCGTTTACGAAAACGGCGTGGCGCAAAAAGTAGAACTCTTCGAGCCTCCGCTGGGCGGCGGCAGTGAAGCGTCTAAGACGAAGACTGCCAATGCGGCGACGACGACGCCTCCCTCTGCTGGCGGGCAATCGAACATCATTTCGCTGGTGCTGGACAGGGCGACGACCGATCAGACGAATTTCAAACAGGTGCGCGAAGGGACGCTCAAATACATCCGCGAGCGAATCACCAATGCCGACACGGTCGCGGTCTTCGGCATCGCCAACGACCTGCAACTTTACCAGCCGTTCACGCAGGACAAGGACAAACTCATTGCGGCGGTGGAACGCGCCTCCACGATGGCGCCGTCGAATCTGAATCTGGAACGCGGCCAGCTTGCTGAAGCCACAGAGCAATTGCGGGCTGAGCAACAAGCCCTGACCGGCGTGAGCGCGTCATCAACTCCCACCAGCGCAGGCGGCGCTACGGCAGCGGCGGCGCAAGGAGCCGCATCCCTGCGCGCCATGATCATCAGCCGAATTTTGCAGCAATTCACGCTGCTGCGCTCGCAACTCACCACGCAGCAGGCGCGCCCCGTGCTGGCGGCGCTTGCGGCCATCTGTTCGGCGCAACGCGGCTTTCCGGGCAAGAAGACCGTCGTGCTGTTTTCGCAGGGCTTCATCACTTCGGCGACGCTCGACTGGCAGGCGCAGAGCGTGATTGATTTCGCCAACCGCGCCAACGTGGCCATCTACATCATTGATTCCGCCGGGCTGCGCACGAGCGGGCCGCAATCCACTTCGCCGGTTCCGTCTTCGCCGCTCGACAGCGTTTCCGGGCTGGCCGACAAGGAGGACCGCATCCGCGCGGTCGGCGGCGAAAACGTTTTCGACAACGTCCGCCACGAAGGGCAGAACCGGCAGTACGACATTCTCTATCGCATCTCCGGCGACACCGGCGGCGAGTTCATCAAAGGCACGAACGACCTGTCGCGCGGGTTGAATCGCATTGACGACGACATTCGCGCCCGCTACACGCTGGCCTGGTACAGCACGGATCAGAACTTTGACGGCGCTTTCCGCAAGCTGAAGGTCGAAGCGCGCCGCCCCGATGTCAAAGTCGCCGCGCGCGCGGGCTATTACGCCACCGCCGGTGAAGAAGTGGTTTCGTTTTCGCCGGAAGAGAGGAAGCTGCTGGCGAGCGTCTCAGAAGCAGAAGCGAATCCCGCTCTGCCGTTGTTCGTCGAATTGAGTCCGTTTCGCTTCAAAGGCGAGAGCTACATCATCCCGCTCTCGCTCGAAGTTCCGCCGAGCGCGGTGAAGTTCGAGCGCAAAGGCGACAAGCAGAATGTTCAGTTCGACATCATCGGCGCAATTCGGGACGAGTCGGGAAAGGCCATTGCCCGGCTCGGCAGCGGCTTCAACATCGGGCTGACCAGCGAGCAGTATCAACGAATTCTTCAGAACAACATTTTCGTCCGGCAGGATTTGGAACTGATGCCGGGCAGCTACGACATCGAAGTGATTTTCAGGGATCGGCTGTCAGGAAAGCTCGCCGCGAAAAAAGAGAAGCTGGTTTTGCCCGCCGCGAGTTCCGACTTTGCGATCAGCGGCGTGACGCTCAGCCGTCATATCGAACCGGTCAAGCTGCCGCCGGGAACTGCCGCGCCGATGGATGTGTTCTATCAGGATGGCGGACAGATTCGCCCGTCGCCGAGCCACGAATTCCGCGCGGCAGACAACCTGATCATCTTCTTTCACATTTACAACGCCGAAGTGAACAAGGAGATGGGCAAGCCGATGGTGCGCGTCACGGTCAGGCTGATGAAAGATAAACAGATGGCGAAACCGCCGATGGATTACGTGCTGACGGATCTGACCGCGCAGCCATCGCCGCATCTGAACTTTGCGCGCTTTATCAAACTGGCCGGATTACCGGCGGGCCGCTACACGGCGCTCATCGAGGCCAGAGATATGACGAGCAGCAAACTGGTCACGCACGAAGCGCCTTTCGTCATCACTCAATAGAATTTGCCTGCAATGGCAAAACGATCTGGCTCAAACCACGCGAGACGGGGACCGTACCGCGCGCGTGAAACGGGTACAGTACCGCGCGCGTGAGACGGGGACCGTACCGCGCGCGTGAAACGGGTACAGTACCGCGCGCGTGAGCAAGCGGAGGCCCAGACGACCAAACCCGTGGGCACCCCCGCCGGGCATGTACCGGCAACCAAAAACCCCCACAACCAACAAACCCGGAAAGGGAA
>CAYWDW010000329.1:0-3132 GCA_964457105.1 uncultured Heliobacteriaceae bacterium | reverse complement strand
GGGGGACCGTACCGCGCGCTTTACACGGTTACTGTTTCGCGCGGTTGAGCATGCGGTATCTTATGTTATATACCGCTTGCACACGGGCGCGGTACTGTACCGGACACGCAAGAACCGACAGACCCAACAACCCTGGAAAGGAATAGCTGAATGAAACGATGCGCTTTGCTGGCAGCAATGATCTGCCTTGTTCTTACTGCTCAGTTCGCTCAGGCGCAGAGCCTGAAGGTGCTGACCAATCATCTGGGCTACGAACCGTCCGGCCCCAAACATGCTATCGTGCAAGGTAAAGAAGGCGACAGCGTGACGACCTTCAAAGTCCGCGCATATCCGTCGGACAAAGAGGTCTTTTCCGGCTCGGTCACCAAAACCGGCCCGGTCAAAAAATGGAAGGACTGGTATTTCTGGACACTCGACTTTGACAGCGTCACCGCTGAAGGCGATTACGTCATCGAATGCGCGACGAGCAAAGGCGCGATTCGGTCGTTCCCGTTCGCGGTGCGCAAGGACCTGCTCGAACGCTACACGCTGTCGGACGTGGTTTATTACTTCAAAGGCCAACGCAGTTCCGGCCTGCTCGACAAGGCCGACCGGAACTCGCCGCTCGGCGAACCTGCTGGCAAACACGTTGACGTACACGGCGGCTGGTACGACGCGACGGGCGATTACGGCAAACACCTGTCGCATCTTTCATACTCGACTTATTTCAACCCGCAGCAGATCACGCTGACCGCGTGGAGCCTCTTCAAAACTTATGAGCAACTCGAAAAACGCGGCGAGCCGAATTTCAGGCAGTACAAGCGGCGCGTGCTTGACGAAGCGATGTACGGCGCGGATTACCTGGCGCGGCTGAAGGATTCGCAAGGCTCGTTTTACCGCTCGGTCGGCGCGCCCGGCCCGGAAAAGAAAGTCGAAGATCGGCGCATCTCCGCCGCGATGCGCGGCTTCAGAATCAAGCAGACGAACACCGAAGGCATTGACGGCGCGCAATCCCGGCAGGAACAGCAGCCGCGCGCGCCCGAAGAAGTCAGCTATCGCGCGGGCGGCGGCATCGCCATTGCTGCGCTGGCGATGGCGAGCGCGTACAAAGTCTCCGGCGATTTCAGCAACGCCGATTATCTGCGCGTGGCCGAAGAGGCGTTCGCTTACCTGGAACAGCACAACCTCTCGCTGACCAACGACGGCAAGGAAAACATCGTTGACGATTACTGCGCGCTGGCCGCCGCGACGGAACTTTATCGTGCGACGAAGAAACCCGCATACAAAGCCGCCGCCGACAAACGCGCGCAGAGCCTGATCAATCGCCTCACGAGCAGCGGCGGTTATAAAAACTACTGGCGCGCCGATGACGGCGACCGCCCGTTCTTTCACGCGGCGGACGCGGGCTATCCGGTCGTCAGCCTGCTTTATTACGCCGAGATCGCCGATGACCGGATGAAAGCGGCGACGCTCGACGCAGTCAAAAAATCGTTGAGCTTCGAGCTTGAAGTCACCGGCGAAGTCAGCAACCCGTTCGGTTACAGCCGGCAGCTTGTGCAGAACAAAGCCGGCGCGCGCCGCACGAGTTTCTTCTATCCGCACGACGCCGAAACCGCGCCGTGGTGGCAGGGCGAAAACGCGCGGCTCGGTTCGATGGCAACAGCAGCAAGATTGGCCGCGAAATATTTTCAGGCTGACGCGGTGTTTCAGAACAAATTGGAAAGCTTCGCGCTCAACCAACTGAACTGGATTCTCGGCCTGAATCCTTACGACAGTTCGATGCTGCACGGCACGGGACGCAACAACCCGGATTACATGTTTTTCGAGGCGTGGGAGTACAAGAACGCGCCGGGCGGCATCGTCAACGGCATCACGTCTGGCTTCAAGGACGAAGAAGACATTGATTTCCACCTGATGGTTTCGGAGACCGGCGCCGACAACGACTGGCGCTGGGGCGAGCAGTGGCTGCCGCACGCCGCGTGGTACATGCTGGCGGTGGCGGTTGGGAAATAGAGGAAGGATGTGTCTGGTTGTCACCTCGCCGCTTGACAGCGCGATGACAACCAGACACTTTCAGCGCCGTATAATTTATGTTCAGAAGGAGAGAAATGAATATCGAAACAAACAATGCCGCACACTTCGGCGATTTCATTCGCCTGAACGAACTCTGGATATCAGAGCATTTCTCTATTGAGGAAGCGGATCGGGCGCTGGCGGCTGATCCGGCGAAGGTCGTCTTCGATGGCGGCTATATCTTCAGCCTGCTGGATGGCGAGCGAGTGGTCGGTGTTTGCGCGCTCTTCAAAGAGTCTTCGCAACGGTATCAACTGGCGCGCATGGCCGTCGAACCTGCCGAGCGCGGCAATGGTTACGGCAATCGCTTGATCGAACATGCGCTCGCGCACGCAAAAACGCTCGGCGCATCAAGCGTCTTCCTGCTTTCAAATACAGTGTTGCAAGCGGCGATTGCGCTATACAAGAAGCATGGCTTCGCTATTGTTTCCACGGGCGCTCACCCGGAATATGCCCGCTGCAACATCGTCATGGAGCGTGCTGTATGATTATTCCCATTGGACATGTTCATGAACTCGCGCGGTATCCGGTCAAATCCATGGCCGGTATCGCAACGGACTCTGCCGTTCTTGGCTGGCACGGTTTGCAGGGTGACCGGCGCTTTGCATTTCGCCGCCTCAACGACAATAGCGGCTTTCCCTGGCTTACCGCCGGCCGTCTGCCTGCGCTTATTTTGTATGAGCCGCTGGGGCTTGATGAGAATGCGGAAGAGCCTTTGCCTACCCATGTCCGTACCCCGGAAGGAGTAGTTCTTCCGCTGGGAAGCACGGAGTTGCAAAACAGCGTTGCGGAAAAGTTCGGCGGCGCCGTCGAATTGATGAAACTCAAGCACGGTATTTTTGATGAGGCCAGTGTGTCGGTGATTAATCTGGCGACGATTTCCGCGATTGGCGAAGCAGCGGAACAGAACCTGGATACCAGGCGATTTCGGGCGAACATTGTCATTGCGACCAAGGCGACAGAACCATTTCTGGAGGATGGCTGGATAGGCGGCAGGTTAGTGTTTGGCAGCAAAAACGAGGGGCCAATGCTAAGTATGACGTTGCGCGATCTGCGCTGCGTGATGATTAACCTGGACCC
>CAYWDW010000328.1:0-6262 GCA_964457105.1 uncultured Heliobacteriaceae bacterium | reverse complement strand
TGAGAAAGCCGAGCAGGCGGGACGCCTGCGCTCCTTGCGCTCCTTGTTTGTGCGCCTTGTTTGTGCGCCTTGTTTGTGCGCCTTGTTTGTGCGCCTTGTTTGTGCCTTGTTTGTGCGCGCTGTTTGCTCCTTTGGCGCGAGCCGGGCAGTTACCCTATAATGCCGCGCGTATTGAGACAGATTTTCTCACCTTACTTTTCCGGTTTCAGAAGCAACAGGCAGGCGAAGTTCACCGATAACAGATCGGCTGGTGTGATGATCGGGTCAACCTTCTGACAGGGAGAACTACTGATGCTGCATAAACAGGCTGCGGTCGGCCATGCTGGCAAGACTGCTGACGAGACTGCTGCTGAGACTGACTGGCAGCGCGTGGCGGCGATGGACGAATTCAAGAAACTGGTTGCTGCAAAGCGCCGGTTCATCATTCCGGCCACGATCTTTTTCATCGTTTATTACTTCGCGCTGCCGGTGCTGGTCGGTTATGCGCCGAAGCTGATGGAGCGCCGGGTGTTCGGCGTCATCAATCTGGCTTACCTGTTTGCGCTGTCGCAGTTCCTGATGGCGTGGCTGATTGCGGCGTTGTATGTGCGCGCCGCCGGGCGCTTCGATGAAATGGCGCGCGGCATCATCAGCCGGTTGAAGGGAGGACAGCACTGATGTCGGCTTCACTGGTGATGTTTCTCGCCTTTATTGCGGCGACGCTCTGGATTACGTGGTGGGCGGCCCGCAAAAATACCGGTTCAAGCGCCTACTTTGCCGCCGGGCGTTCGCTCAAGGCCTGGCAGAACGGCATTGCCGTAGCGGGCGACTATATGAGCGCCGCCTCGTTTCTGGGCATTGCCGGCATCATTGCGTTTCAGGGTTACGACGGATTTATGTATTCGGTCGGGTGGCTGGTGGCTTATCTGACCGTGCTGCTGGTGGTGGCTGAACCGCTGCGCAATGCGGGCAAATACACGATGGCCGATGTGCTGGCTTATCGCTTAAGCCCGCGTCCGGTGCGGGCGATGGGCGCGCTTTCGACGCTGACGGTCAGCACGTTTTATATGATCGCGCAGATGGTCGGCGCCGGCGCGCTGGTCTCGCTGCTGCTCAGGGACACGGGCATCAGTTTCAGCATGGCGGTCATCAGCATCGGCATTCTGATGATTGTGTATGTCGTGTTTGGCGGGATGCTGGCGACGACGTGGGTGCAGATTATCAAGGCGATTCTGCTGATGAGCGGCACGATTCTGCTGAGCCTGCTTGTGCTGGCGCATTTCGGCTTCAGCCTCGGCAACTTTTTCGAGGCCGTTGCGCACGTGACTTATCACGACGCGCAGGGCAATCAGGTGACGCAGAATTTTCTGCAGCCGGGGCTGCGTTACAAACCGCCTTACGGCGCGCTCGATCTGATTTCGCTGGGCCTCGCGCTGATCTTCGGCACGGCTGGATTGCCGCACATTCTGGTGCGTTTTTATACGGTGCCGGATGCGAGGACGGCGCGCATCAGCGTCGTCTGGGCGATGGTGATTATTGGCAGCTTTTACATCCTGACGACCTTTCTGGGCTTTGGCGCGGCGACGATTGTCGGGCGCGATTTTATTGCAAAGAATGGCGGCACGAATATGAGCGCGCCGCTGCTGGCTCAGGCCCTGGCCGGAGATTTGTTCTTCGCTTTCATTTCCGCGATTGCCTTTGCCACAATTCTGGCCGTCGTGGCCGGATTGACGATCAGCGCATCAACATCGTTCGCGCACGATTTCTGGGCGAATGTTCTGAAGCACGGCAAGGGCACGGCGCTCGGCGAAGAAGTCCGCGTGGCGCGGGTGACGGCGTTTGTGGTCGGCGCGGTTTCGATGCTGATTGCGATTCTGCTTGGCCCGACGGCGAACGTTGCGTTCCTGGTGGCGCTGGCGTTTGCGGTTGCGGCTTCGGCCAATCTGCCGGTGATTGTGCTGTCGCTGTTCTGGCGCCGCTTCAATACGCGGGGCGCGGTGGCGGGGCTGGCGACGGGGCTGGTGTCATCGCTGGCGCTGATTCTGATCAGTCCGGGCGTGATGAAATCAAACGCCATCTTCCCGCTCGAAAACCCCGGCATCGTCAGCATCCCGCTGGGGTTCATGGGCGCGTTCATCGGCACGATGCTGGGCCGCGAGCCGGAGGCGGAAGAAAAGTTCACGGAACTGAATGTCCGGGCCACCACGGGCCTCGGCGCTGAAAAAGCTGTTTCGCATTGAATAACACAATCCACTAAGCCACACGAAGAATCACGAAGAAGAACACAGTCGGCCAACAATTCAATTCCTGTGTTTGTCTTTCTTTCCTGCTTCGTGATCCTTCGTGTGGCTTAGTGGAAGAGAAAGGATAATCCATGTCATCAAACGATACTCAAACCACGATTGAATCCGTCCTGCAGGAATCAAGACTCTTTCCGCCGTCGGACAAATTCAAAGCGCAGGCGCGCATTCAGGGAATGAACGAATACGAACGACTGTACGCCGAAGCTGAAGCTGACCCGGAAGCTTACTGGGCAACACAGGCCGAACGATTGCACTGGTTCAAAAAATGGGATCGGGTGCTGGACTGGAATCTGCCGCACGCGAAATGGTTCGTCGGCGGCAAAACCAATGCCGCTTACAACTGTCTGGACCGGCATCTGACCACGTGGCGCAAAAACAAGGCCGCGATCATCTGGGAAGGCGAACCCGGCGAACAGCGCACGCTGACTTACCTGCAACTGCACCGCGAAGTCTGCCGCTTTGCGAATGTGCTGAAAGGGCAGGGCGTGCAGACCGGCGACCGCGTGGCGATTTATATGCCGCTTGTGCCGGAACTGGCGATTGCGATGCTCGCCTGTGCGCGCATCGGCGCGACGCATTCGATTGTCTTTGGCGGTTTCTCGGCTGACGCGCTCAAGGATCGCATCAATGATGCCGGCTGCCGGGTTGTCGTGACTGCCGATGGCGGCTGGCGGCGCGGCGCTGAAGTCAGGCTCAAAGTCGCGGTTGATGAAGCCTTGAAAAATACGCCGACGATTACAAGCTGCATCGTGGTCCGGCGCACCGGTTCGCAGGTGCAGATGATTCCAGGCCGCGATCACTGGTGGCACGAACTGATTGAAACGGTTGATGCCGACTGTCCGGCTGAAGAACTCGACAGCGAACATCCGCTGTACATCCTCTACACCTCGGGCACGACCGGCAAACCGAAGGGCATTCTGCATACGACTGCCGGTTATCTGTTGCAGACGGCGCTGACGCACGAACTGGTCTTCGATCTGAAGGACGAGGACGTGTACTGGTGTACGGCTGACATCGGCTGGGTGACGGGGCACAGCTACGTGGTTTACGGGCCGCTGGCGAACGGCGCAACTTCGCTGATGTATGAAGGCGCGCCGAACTTTCCCGGCCCTGATCGTTTCTGGGACATCATCGAACGGCACGGCGTCAATGTCTTTTACACCGCGCCAACCGCGATTCGCGCCTTTATCAAATGGGGCGAACAGCACGTTCTCAGGCACGACCTGTCGAGCCTGCGGCTGCTCGGCACGGTGGGCGAACCGATCAATCCCGAAGCGTGGATGTGGTATCACCGCATTGTCGGCAAGGAACGCTGCCCGATTGTGGATACGTGGTGGCAGACCGAAACGGGCGCGATCATGATTTCGCCGCTGCCGGGCGCGACTCCGACCGTGCCGGGGACGGCGACGCGACCGATGCCCGGCATCGCGATTGATATTCAGACCAGAGACGGCAGGAGCGTGGGCGTGAATGAAGGCGGTTATCTGGTCATCAAACGGCCCTGGCCGGCGATGCTGCGCACGATCTGGGGCGATGATGAACGTTACCGCAAACAATACTGGAGCGAGATTCCCGGCGTCTATTTTGCGGGCGACGGCGCGCGGCGCGATGAACACGGCTATTACTGGATTATGGGCCGCGTGGACGATGTGCTCAACGTGGCCGGGCACCGGCTCGGCACGGCTGAAGTCGAAAGCGCGCTCGTGTCACACGAAGCCGTCGCCGAAGCCGCCGTCGTGGGCCGCCCCGATGAAATCAAGGGGTCGGCGGTCGTGGCCTTTGTCACGCTCGAAGGCGGGCGCAAGGGCGGCGAGGAACTGAGGCAGCAGTTGCGCGAACACGTCGCCAGAGAGATTGGCGCGATTGCCAAACCCGATGACATCCGGTTTACCGACGCGCTGCCGAAAACGCGATCAGGCAAAATCATGCGTCGCCTGCTGCGCGAAATTGCGGCGAGCGGCACCATCGCGGGTGATGTGACGACGCTGGAAGATTTCTCGGTGCTTGAAAAATTGCGTGAGGATGACGAATAGGAGTTGCCGCTTCAGCTTCAGATTGCAATTGCGTGCAGAGTTACAGTACGCGAGCGTCAGCGAGCGCCCCGCTGTCCAAAGATCGGGCGCTCGCTGACGCTCAGGTACTGTTTAGTAAAACGACCGGGTGAAGATCGTGTGATCTTCACCCGGTCGTTTTTTCACGGGGGACAGGGAGGCAACTGTAAAACTTATGATGACGGGGGGGATTGAAAATACTCGGTTGCGTTCAGTGTCCGTACTTGATCTTTCTGAGGCCGCATTCTTCAAGTTCACCGAGCTGTGACAGCGCGCGGCGCAGCGTCGTACTCAGGTCATATTCGATCTCGTCGAGCGACCAGGCATTCAGCCCTGGCGCGCGCGTGAAATTGAAGCCATACAGCCAGTCGCGGCTGACCATCGAATAGTAATCAATTCTCAGTCTGCTTAACCCAAGTTCGAGACGAAAGGGGGGAAGCTGATGTGCGGCCTTGACGAGGCTGACGATTTCATCCCCTTTGTAAATGAAATGCACAGCCTTGCGAATCACGGGGCGTTGTTCGCGCATCGGGATTAACCTCCTGTGTTTTTGTTTTGGCTTCCACGCGCCGGGCAGGACTTCACCCGACAGCGGAAAACTCTGGTTGGTTTGTGGCCGGATGCCCCGTTCCGGCTTCGTTTGTAAGAAAGGCTCAATGACGGGCCAATACCAGTCAAATTGACTGAGCCGTGAGGAATCACGGCGCTTCGCGCGCTGATTGCGGCAGCTTCATCCCACCTCTCAGCAGAAAAGCAACGACGGTGTCATCAAATTCACACAGCCCCCGCCGACTATGCCCCTGAAAAAGCAGCGCAGTGCTGTCTCCCGACCCAGCGCCGCGTTTATGAAAGGGTAGTGAATATGCTGCGGAAGACTTTGGTGGTAATGGCGCTGACGGTCTGTCTGAGCATCGGGGTGGCGGCTGACCCGGTTCGCTGGCAGCAGCTTGAACGCGGCGCGACTCAGCAACGGACTAATGTCAACACCACGCAGGCGGTCAGCACCACGACCGCCCCGGCTGAACTGACACAGCAGCCCGTCGCGGCTGACGGCGAGACGCCGAAATTCGTCACTCTGCCCGATGGTCGCATTGTGCCTTACGGCCCCGGCGCGATCTGCACGGATGATTGCGTCGAGGGCTTTGAGGATGAAACGGTGCGCCGTCCGAGTCTCTGGTATGTGGCTATTCCGGCCATTGCCGGCGGCATCATTGCGACGGTGCTGATCACGCGCGGGCACGACTCACTCACGCCGACGCGCGGTAATCCGCGACCGTTCGAGCCGCCACCGTCCGGCACGCCGACTCCGCTGCCTTTGCCTTCACCAGGGCCGCACGGTGAAGTGCCTGAACCCGCGACGCTCGTGTTGCTGGGCGCCGGCCTGGCCATTATTGGCCGCCGTGCGCGGCGCGCCTGAGCCGTGCAGATTTCCTTCACAACAGTCAGATAAACGCAAAGCCAGCCACAGGAGAAATCAGTTTTCTCTCTGCGACTGGCTGTGTGTTTAGCGGACCGCCCTGAACCTTTCAGATGAACACCACCGTTTGAGAATTGGGAATCTCGAAACGGTGACGGCAGCGCGGGTTCGGGCAGTACAGCATGTCGTCAACGCGCACCAGATAATCGCGCGCCTTGGCGAATTTGGCGCGCAGGTAATCATCCATGCCATGGGGCGGCGATTTTTTCTTCGAGCGCCGCAGCCAGCGAATCTGAAATTCAGTCGTCTGGCGGCATTTCGGACACTGATAGGTCGCGCGTTTCATCTCCGGCTTCTCAGTGTAAAAGTCTCGTTCATCCATAGTACCGATAGTCTACGCCGGAAATGCGCCGAAAGTAAAAAGCCGACAGGCGAAAGCGACCGGCGCAACCAGTCCCGCACTTTCACCTGCCGGGTTGTACTTGCGCCAGGTTATCTGACCTTGCCCATCA
>CAYWDW010000327.1:0-6270 GCA_964457105.1 uncultured Heliobacteriaceae bacterium | reverse complement strand
GCCTTGATCGAAATTCAGGCAGGCGGGACGCCTGCGCTCCTTGTTTGCTCCTTGTGCGGGGTGAACTGGCCTGGGCAGATTCTTTAGGCTATGATCGGGACGGTTAGCGGATTGGAGTGATTATTGATACCGGTCATTAAAAAATACGGAACAGAGCAACCGCACCCTGGCGAGTCGCATCACAACCGGCGTTTGCAGCGTGGTTTGATTGACCGGATTCAGTCATTAACCGGAATGACCGGATCGCTGCTGAATCATTTCAAAGAGCTGTGATGACACTGGTGATGCAGTCCATGGTGCCTGCGCTGGAGCGGGCAAACATTGTGACAGTCGAGGCAACTAATATCACGGCGTCGGATTTCGAGCTGGCGCAGGCGGCTGCGAGTGGGCGAACGGAGGCGTTTGAGGAACTTTATCAGCGCCACTATCGCCGCGTTTACAGCCTCTGCCTGCGGATGGTGGCCAATCCCACCGAAGCCGAGGATCTGACGCAGGAAGTCTTCGTCCAGCTTTTTCGCAAGATCGGCAGTTTTCGCGGCGAGTCGGCCTTTACGACCTGGCTGCACCGGATGACGGTCAATCAGGTGCTGATGCACTTTCGCAAGCGCGGCGTGAAGCTGGAGCAGACGACCGACGAAGGCGACGAACTGCTCAATGTCGTGCAGGCCGGAACTGAACGACCACAGGCGATGCCGGTCGTGGATCGGATCGCGCTGGATCGCGCCGTCGCGCAGCTTTCGCCGGGTTATCGGTCAGTCTTTGTGCTGCACGATGTCGAAGGTTACGAACACGAGGAAGTGGCGAAAATGCTGGGCATCAGCGTCGGTACGTCGAAATCGCAGTTGCACAAGGCGCGCATGCGGTTGCGCGATCTGCTTAATCGGAAATCATAAGCAGTTTCGGCAGACCCGGCAGCAGCACAAAGCCGGGCAGACTGAAGCTGCCACAGTACGGAAACATTGACAGACGAAAGATCAGAGAGGGAACAGTCATGGATTGCCGTATCGTCCGGAACTCCTTATCTAACTATCTCGACGGCCTGCTCCCCGGCAGCGAGGTGAAGCTGATTGAAATTCATCTGGACGAGTGTCCGGGTTGCAAGGTGGTGAAGCTGGACCTGTTCGAGATTCGCGCGGCAGCCCGCGAACTGCCGCTGCACACGCCGCCGCGCACGCTGTGGGTGCGGATTCAGCAGGGCATCGAAGCTGAATCGGGTCAGGCGGGAGAACGTCGCGTGGGAAAGCTGCAGACCGGGCTGGCCCGCTGGTGGGCTGACCTGACTTCTCGCCGCTTCACCTTCAGCTTCCCGCAACTCGCGGGGGCGAGCGCGCTGGTCGTGCTGCTGGTGGCCGTTGGCCTGTTCAGCGTCTGGCAGCAGGCGACAAATAAAATCAGCCCCGGCCCGAATCTGAGGGGCGCAGAGACCAGCCTCATTCCTGAAGAGCCGAGGTTGCAGGAGCGGATCAGATTCCTGAGCAGCACGATTGATCAGCGCAAACCCGCCTGGGACCCCACCATTCAGCAAATCTACGAAGGCAAGCTGACCCGCATCAATCAGAAACTCGAAGAATGCAAACAAAAGCTGCGTGAGCAGCCTGGCGACAAGGATCACCAACAGATGGTGCGCGATCTTTACAACGAGGAGATCGAACACCTCGAACTTTTCGACAAGATCAAATAATTTTTTTACCTGCCCTGATCGAGAAGCTGGCCCGTCAGGCACCTGAGGTCATCATGAAAAGAATGTCGTGGGGAACAAGGATTCTGCCTGGTGTGGCGCTGGTCGCACTGCTTGCGCTGCCGGCGCTGGCTCAGGGGTACAGCAAATCGTTTCGCGCTCCGTCAGACGGCGGCGGGCTTGAAGTCATTCACAAAATCGGCTCGCTGTCGGTCAACGTTTCTGAAGGCAGCACCATGACCATCACGGCCCGGCAGGCTGATGCCCGCATCAATGCCACGCAGTCAGCGCTTGGTAAAGTGAAAGTTGTGGTCGAAGGCAATTCCCAGGTTGATCTGGTCATCAATGTGCCGACCACGACGGTGCTTGAACTCAACTGCATCAAGGGCGAAATCAGCGTCCGAAATATGAGCGGGCCGATCAAGATCAGAAATACCGAAGGCGATATTCTCCTGAGCGGCATTCGCAGCACCCGCGTTGATGTCGGCAGCTCTGACGGAAACATCACTTTCAGTGGCGATGTGCTGACCGGCGGCAGCTATTCGCTGCGGTCGTTTTCGGGACAGATCAGCGCCACGCTGCCGGCCTCGGCTGATTTCAAGCTGATCGCTTCGTCAAACCAGGGCGGCATTGAGGTCAGCGGCTTTGGGATGAGTCTGAACAAACAGACTGACAAGCAGGTGGAAGGCATCAGAGGCTCAGGTTCGGCCACCGTGACGCTGTGGACGCAGCAGGGAACCATTCACCTGAAGCGGCGCTGAATCAGCCTTAAAGCATCGGCCTGTGAAAAGGCCGGGACGCACCATAAATGCGTCCCGGCCTTTTCACAGGCTGACCTTTTCGTGCGGGTTATGTCCCGGCAATCTGCAACCGAACTTCATTGAGCCGGGTGCTGACGCTGCGGTAATTGACGTCAATGGCGTAAACTTCCTGCAACACATCGTAAGCATTTTTCAGTTCACCCATCGCTTCATAAGCTGCGGCCAGGTCGTAACGCAGCGCCTGGTATTCGTCTTCGCTGCGTCCCGGCACTTCCAGCCCCTTTCTGAGCCACATCACAGCCAGGCGCGGCAGGTTTTTCTGTGAGAAGCAGAAGCCGAGCAGACTGCAGCACAGCAACTGATTCTGCGTCGCGTAATCAGTTGACGAGCCAGCCGACAAGGCCTTGTAACCCTGCTGAAATTCCTCAACCGCGTCGTCGTACATCTCCATGTCCTTGTAGGCCAGACCGAGATTGTAGTGCGTTTCGAAATCGCCGGTTTCCGGTTCCTGCTGTTCAGCGCCTGACTTGAATTCGTCAAAGAGGCTGAACAGATCGTTGAGTGATGAAGCGGGCGCAGCGAGTTCAGTGCCAGGGACAATCTGTGAGACTGCCTGCACCGGCGGCTTGTTGCTGACCGGGCTGCCGTCGGCAGTGTCGAAGCTGAGCGAGTTCAGTTCGTCCAGAAAACCGTCAAGCGGCGAGCCGGGTTTGAGATCGAGACTGACCGGACTGACCGGAGCCGCGAACGATGGCCGGGGTTTTTCTTCCGGGAGGCCGAAAATCTGCAGGTTGTCTGACGGCACAATCAGTTCAGCCTCGAATGGCTGCGCCTGATCTTCAGGCGTCGGAGGCAGCAGGACAATTTCTTCGGCTTCCAGCGTGCCGTGACCCAGGCTGCGGGTGCCTGCCGGTGAGTCAGCGGCAGCTTCCGTGCGGCTCAGTTGAGCGCGCCGCTGACTGACTGCCGGATGAGCAGGGAAGTGCTGTTCGAGCATTTCGATGGTGTGGCGCGCCACGTCGAGCATGCCCTGCGCGAGATAAAAATCCACGCTTTCCAGTTCGTCATCAAGTCTCAGGCCGCTGGAAACTTCAGGGCTGCCCGCCGGATCGGATGAACCTGCAGGTGCGTCATCCGCCGACTGATCGGCAATGACGGCTGAGAAAGTCACCTGCGGCTCGACTGCGCCGTTCAGTCGTGTCGCGTGCAGGTCGCCGCTCAGGTCAATCGCGGTCGCGTCGAATTCAGCATTGCCGACCATGACTTCAGCCGGTTTGCTGGCCGGGGGCGGCGCGACGCTGACGTTGCCGTCAAGGCTGCGAACGACTGGCGCTGTGGCCGGAGCGGTTTGAGGTGGCGTATCAAAACTGTCAATTTCGATTTCACCCCAGATCGGGGCCGCGATGTGCTGCTCCGGCGCTGAACCGGACGCCTGCCCCGGATTGTTGAGCGTGCCCCGGTCAGTCACTCCGCGCGTCAAACTGCTGCCTGCACGGCCTGGGCTGTACTGAACAGAATCGCTCAGGCGAAGCACTTCGTCGTCGGTCAGTCCCAGACTGCGCAGGCGGCGACGATGCTTGATTTCATCGGGTTCAAGCTGTGTCAGTTGCGCCAGGGCTTTGATGGCCACCTCGTCCTCGCCCTTGCGAATGGCGGCATCGGCCAGCGAATTGAGCGTGTCAATCAGGTTGTGATCTTCGCGGATGCGCGCAAAGATCGAGGCCAGGCGTTCCAGCGCGCCGAAATGGCTGGGATCTTTGGCCAGAATTTCGTGCAGCACCGCAATCGCCTTTTCCTCTTCGCGGCGTTCGTAAAGCTGATTCATCACGCGGTCGGTCTGACGCAGCGCACATTCAACGTCACCATTGCGCAGGGCGACCTCGGCAAAATCCAGCAGGTACTGAAAGCGCGCCGGATCAGCTTCCACCGCCTGCGAAAGCGCCGCTTCGGCTTCAGCCGGATGCCCGGCGGCCTGGTGAATCCGGCCCAGCAGCAGCAGCAGTTCCGCATTGCCCGGCTGCGCTTCCAGCAACCGCCCGATCAGCGCCGCCGCGCGGTCGGCCTCACTGCGCTGAATATAAAGATTGACTGCCGCATTGAGCGCCCGATGAGCGGCTGGTTTGACGCGCAGGGCTTTCAGATAAATTTCCAGCGCCTCTTCATCTTTGCCCTGGCGCTGCACTTCGGCGGCAGCGGCGATGAAGGCTTCATAGGCCTGATCCGTCTGCTGTTCGTGCAGGTAGGCTTCGGCCAGCTTGAGCTGAATGGCCGTGTTTTCAGGATCGAGCGCGGCAATTTTCTGATAAATGTCGAGCGCGGGTTTCTGCTGACCGGAGCGCAGGTAATGCTCAGCCACAGTCAGATACTGCTGGCGCGCATCAACGATCAGTTTCTGCTGCGCATAAAGCCCGGCGAGCTTGAGCGACACTTCGACATTCTGCGGGTCGAGTTTGCTCACCTTCTTGAGCATGGCGATGGCTTTCAAATTGAAGCTGCCTGCCCGATAATGCTCCGCGATGCGCAGAAACGTGCGGATGGCTTCACCGGTGTCGCCGGTCTTGACGTACAGATCGCCGAGCGTGTTGAGCGTGGTGATGTCGCTCGGTTCGGCCTGCACAATCTTGCGGTACTCTTCGATGGCGGCCTGATATTTTCCCTGCTGTACGTACTTCGACGCTGCTTTTAATGACTTGGCCTTATTGAATGACATGATTTTCGGCCTGATTATTAGCGGGGCTGCAAGGTTTTCGGGCGGTTGGTTGAACGTTACGGAAGGAGCCGCGCGCAAAGTAGCACGAGTTTTTCAGTAAAGTCAATCTGAATGTTCAGTGACCTGTCTCAACGCTAAGATCACATATTACAGCAGATAAAAGCGGTCAGAGTGAACGGACCACTGCGCCGGAAGCGCCTCCGGTGACGACTTTTGTCAACCGGCTGCGTCAGACGATTCAGCTTGCATGCCTCTCATGAATTTCAGCAGCCTGTCGGCGGTGATTGATGACGATGAGAAAGCGCAGTGGCCGCCGATCCGGCTGGCTGATCGGGCGTTGTTGTGCGGGCTGATGATTTTTGCGCTGGCGATTCCGCATTCGATTGCGGCGGCCAACATCGGCCTGGGCCTGAGCGTGCTGGCCTGGCTGGTGCGTGATGTGGCGCGGCGACGCTTTCAATTCAGGCGCACCCCGCTTGACTGGCCGCTGCTCTGTTTTGCCGGGCTGACGCTGCTTTCATCGCTGCTGTCTGAAGACCGCGACATCAGCCTGCCGAAACTCAAAAGCCTGATCGTTTTTGGCGTCATCTGGCTGACGGTGAGCAATCTGTCCGCGCGCGGCGTCAGGCTGATGGTCGTGCTGCTGGTGATTTCAGGGCTGGCTGGTGTTGCCTACAGCATTTTTGAAAAGCTCACCGGGCGCGGGATGGTGGTCACCGCCATCAGGCCGGACAGCCCGCTTGCTGGCAGCGGATTGCAGACGGGCGACGTGATCTGCTTCATCGGGCGTGACCGTGTTCATTCGATTGCCGACACGGCGCGCCTGATCGGACGGCTGCCTGCGGGCCGGAAGATCGAGATCGAAGCGTTGCACGCGGGCGACCCGATGCAGCTTGAACTGACCGTGACTGAGGCATTGAAAGCGCAGCCGAACCCGCTGGGCGTCAGCGTTGATGGCCGGACACGACGCTTCAGAGTTTCAGGCTTTTCGCGGCATTTCATTACCTATGCCGATCAGATGCAGCTTCTGGCGCTGCTTTGTTACGGCTTCGTCATCGTTCTGCTGAAGCGTGGCCAGGCGCTGAAAGCCTGGCTTGCGGCGGCGGCTGTCAGCTTTGCCT
>CAYWDW010000326.1:0-6281 GCA_964457105.1 uncultured Heliobacteriaceae bacterium | reverse complement strand
CGTTGTTCGGAATCTATGCGCTGGTGGACGGGATCCTGGCGCTCGTGACGGCGCTGACGCGCGACACCGGGCGGCGCACCTTCTGGTCGCTGCTGATTGAAGGCCTGGTGGGTCTTGCCATTGGCCTGGTGACTTTTATCCGGCCTGGCATCACGGCGTTCGGGCTGCTGTACCTGATTGCTTTCTGGGCGCTCGTGACCGGCATTTTTGAAATCATTACGGCCATCAGGCTGCGCCGTGAAATCGCAGGTGAATGGCTGCTGGCGCTGACCGGCATCTGGTCCGTGGCCTTTGCGCTGCTGCTGATCAGCTACCCGCTGGCCGGGGCGATGGCGGCGCTGTGGATCATTGGTTCTTACGCCATCGTTTTCGGCGCGCTGATGATCGTGCTGGCCTTCAGGCTGCGCCACCTGCACGATTCAGGCGGGCACCTGCATCAGACACCTTCGCCGGTGCACTGAAGGTGCGCCGCAATCAGGACAAGTCAGGAGCAGCCACGTGCAACAAGGCTCATCAACCACTCTGTTTTTACTGGTCGGCGAAGCCGCTGCCGAAATGGCGTGGCACCCGCTGGCCGATCTTTACCGGACTGCCGATGGCTGGGTCATCAAGCTCGAACTGGCGGGCGTGTGCGCTGAAGACATCACGGTCGCAACGGCGGGTTCACGGGTTTACATCAGCGGCTGTCGTCGTGACCGGATCGTTGAAGCAGGCTGGAATCATTACTCGATGGAGATTGCTTACGGCCACTTCGCGCGCACGATTGAACTGCCGGACGAGCTGGACCGCGCGGCCATCAGGCTGGAGTGCCGCGAAGGCATGGTGATTGTCAGATTGAAGCTCAGTGATCGGCCTGAGCAGCCCTGACGACCGCAGCGACCGCGCGCGGCAGGGTTGTGATTCGCCATTGAGGAAGGACTTTTTCAATGAATGAACACGAACAAATCGAAACTTTGCCGGCGCTGCCGTTGAAAAACACGGTGCTGTTTCCCGGTCTGATGATGCCGCTGACGGCGGGGCGTCCGGCTTCGATTGCCGCAGTTGATGCGGCTCTGGCGAGCGAAGGCAAGGAACTGCTCGTCATCGCGCAGCGCGACGGGGCGATTGAAGTGCCCGGCCCGCAGGATTTTTTCAGCATCGGCACGAAAGCCATCGTCAAACGCATGGCGCGTCAGCCGGACGGCGCGGTGGCGATGATCGTGCAGGGCGTCGAGCGCATGGTGCTGATCAGAATTGAAGAATTCGAGCCGATGATCCGGGCGCGCGTGCGTCCGGCTCCGGTGCCTGAAGAACAAAGCACTGAGCTTGAAGCGATGCAGCGCGCCATCCTCGAACTGGCCGGACGCGCCATTCAACTGGCGCAGCCGAATGCGCCGGGCGACCTGGCGCAGATGCTCGCGGGCAACGAAGACCCGCTGCGCATGGTTTATCTGATCGGTTCGCTGCTGGGTCTGCCGCTCGAAAAGGAACAGGCGCTGCTCGAAGCGCCAACCCGCACGGATGCGCTGCGGCTGCTGCATTCATACCTGCTGCACGAATTGCAGGTGCTTGAACTGCGCAATCAGATCAACACGCAGGCGCAGTCCGAAATGAACAAACAGCAGCGCGAATATTTATTGCGCCAGCAATTGCGCGCCATTCAGGCCGAGCTTGGCGAGACCGACCCCGAACAGGCCGAAGCGGCGATGCTGCGCCAGCAACTGGCCGATGCGCACCTGCCCGAAGAAGTGCGCCGCGAAGCCGAACGCGAACTGGCGCGCATGGAAAAACTGCCGCCCGCCGCGCCTGATTACCACGTCATTCGCACTTATCTTGAACTGATTCTCGAACTGCCCTGGCTCAAATCCACCGAGGACAATCTGGACCTGGCACACGCGCGGCAGGTGCTCGATCAGGATCACTTCGATCTCAAAGAGGTCAAGGAGCGCATTCTCGAACACCTCGGCGTGCTGAAGCTCAACCCGGAAGCCAATGCGCCGATCCTGTGTTTCGTCGGGCCGCCAGGGGTCGGCAAGACTTCGCTCGGTCAGTCCATCGCGCGGGCGCTGGGCCGACCGTTCGAGCGCCTCAGTCTGGGCGGGATGCACGATGAAGCCGAATTGCGCGGCCATCGGCGCACTTACATCGGCGCGCTGCCGGGGCGCATCATTCAGGCCCTGCGGCGCGCGGGCGCGCGCAATCCGGTGCTGATGCTCGATGAAGTGGACAAGCTGGGTCACAGCTTTCGCGGCGACCCGGCAGCGGCGTTGCTGGAAATTCTCGACCCGGCGCAAAACTACACCTTTCGCGACAACTATCTCGATCTGCCCTTTGATCTGTCGCAGGCATTTTTCATTGCGACGGCCAACACGCTGGAAACGGTTCCGCAACCGCTGCTGGATCGCATGGAGCTGCTGCGGTTGCAGGGTTACAGCGAGGAAGAAAAGCTTGAAATCGCGCATCGCTACCTGCTGCCGCGTCAGTTGAAGGAATCAGGGCTGAGCGCCGATCAGTTCCGGCTCGATGACGAGGCGCTGCGCCGCGTCATTTCGCGCTACACGCGCGAGGCCGGGGTGCGGCAGCTTGAACGCGCCATCGGCAGGCTCACGCGCCGCGTCGCCCTGCAGTTTGCCGAGGGCCGCACCGAACCGGTGACGATTGAATTATCCATGCTGCCGGAGCTGCTGGGGCCTGAGCGTTTTTCGTTTGAACTGACGCGCAAGAAGCTGCCGCCGGGCGTGGCGACGGGGCTGGCGTGGACTGAAACGGGCGGTGATGTGCTGTACATCGAAGCGACCGTGCTGCCTGCCGGGCGCGGGCTGACGCTGACCGGACAGCTTGGCGAAGTGATGCAGGAATCGGCGCGGGCGGCGCAAAGTTATCTGTGGTCGCACGCCGCCGAGCTGGGCATTGAGGCCGAATTATTCAAGGATTCGGGCGTGCATATTCACGTCCCGGCTGGCGCGATTCCGAAAGACGGGCCGTCCGCCGGGATCACGATGGCGACGGCGCTGGCTTCGATCTATGCCAAACTGCCGGTGCGCAGCGACACCGCAATGACCGGCGAAATCACGCTGACCGGCCTGGTGCTGCCGATTGGCGGCGTCAAGGAAAAGGTCCTCGCAGCGCGGCGCGCCGGGCTGCGGCGCGTGATTCTGCCCCGGGAAAATCAGAAGGATTTGCGCGAACTGCCCGACAACGTGCGCCAGGAAATTGAATTCATCCTGGCCGAACGAATCGAAGATGTGCTGGCAGCGGCCATTCCCGACCTGGCCACGCGGCTGCATCTGATCGAAGCAGCCTGAGCTGTCGCGAAAGAAAACGAGATGAGGCGATCAATCAAAGCCGCAGCTCAGGCCGTTGCCAGGCGCTGAGACAGTACGCGAGCGTCAGCGAGTGCCTGTAGCCGTCGTGCCCGGGCGCTCGCTCAACGAAGCGTACTGTAACCCTGCGAGCAACGGGCGGCGATCAGTTCCCGGCAACACGAGCGAATCAACCATTGACTCAGCTTCAGTCAGGCTCCGCACGGCAGCGGTCTGAGAAAGGCGGCAGTGTCGTAATAGGAACGGAAGCGGCGCACGCGCCCGCCGGCGGTTTCCAGAATGCTGACGCCGCAATAATCAATCGGGCAGCCGTTGCGCAGCGCGCCTTCTGATTTCCACTCCAGAACGATGCCGCCGTCGTGTTCGATGACCCGGATGAACCGCGAGTGAATGTGATCGAAGGCGTGCAGGTATTCCTTCCAGAATTCGCGCGCGCCCGCGTACCCGCGCAACGGTTCAATCACGGCGAGGTTGCTGAGTTCAGCGTCATCGGCAAAAAGTTCCGCGAGCGGCTCCACATTGCCCGTCTCTTCCACCTGCTGCAAGGCTCTGATAAAGCGGTCAGCCGTTGAGCTTATCATAGTCATAGTCTCCTGATTGATCAGCCGGTTCGTTCAGTTGATTCACTACTGTAGTTCTCAGGCAAGACTTTCGCCAGACAGATTTCAGCGCAGCCCGGACCGCAGCGGGTACGCGGCTTGCTCTGCAAGGGTGGAATACTGAAAACCGTGAACCGGAATCAGACAGGCCGAAACGTTGATGACTGTGCGTCAGCCATCATTCCCGGCCAGTCGGTGAGCCTGCCGATCAGTTCATCGGCTTCGGTTGCAGCGGTTCCGGTGTGGCAGGTTCTGGCCTGTGTTCGGGCAGCCTGCCGCTGCGCTGGTACAGTTCAGTATGGCAATCGTACAGGCCTGATGTCCCCTGCTGGAGAGGCCTGATTGACAAACCCTGAATTTCTGAATCATCCGGCGGCGCGGCTGCCCGGATTGATCTTCAATGAACACACTCCCCATCTGGAGGAAGCTGATGCCTGCACCTGTCACAGCCGGATGGCCCGTCAGAAATCGCCTGCTGGCGGCTCTGCCCGGCGCGGAACTGGAGCAACTGCTGATGCGTCTTGAACCCATCAGGCTGAAACCCGGCGAAGTGTTATGTCACGCCGGCGAGCCGATTCGTTACGTCTGTTTTCCCGATCAGGGGCTGGTTTCGCTGGTCGCCACGATGATGAACGGCACCACAGTTGAAACCGGCATGGTCGGGTGTGAAGGAATGATCGGAGTGCCGGTATTTCTGGGCGCTGACAGTGCGCCTTATCGCGCCATCGTGCAAATCGGCGGGCAGGCGTGGCGCCTGCGGGCCGATGCGTTCAGATTCGAACTGCGGCGCAGCAGCGAATTGCAAAAGCGGCTGATGCTGTATACGCAGGCGCTGATGACGCAGATGGCGCAGATGGCCGCCTGCAACTGTCTGCACACGGTTGAGGAGCGGCTGAGTTGTCTGCTGCTGCTGATTGATGACCGGATTGAAGACGGTGCGTTCTGTCTGACGCACGAAATTATTGCCGAGATGATGGGCACCCGGCGCGCCGGCATTACCGTCGCCGCCGGCAAGCTGCGGCAGTCGGGCGTCATCAATTACGTGCGCGGTCACATTCGCATTCGCAACCGGCAGAGTCTCGAACTGAGCGCCTGTGAATGCTACCAGATTATCAAGGGCGAATTTGACCGGCTGCTTCAGGGGCCGCCGGCCACGCCGCTGCATCTGGCTCAGGCCACGGCAGGCTGGAACGGCTCAGGCTTCAGAAACGGGCTGAACAAGGGCCGCGAATCAGTCAGGACACCGTAACCGCGACGGCACAGACAGCAATCACAGCACCGGCGGAACAGACTGAAACGCAGTGTTATTCAGTCTGTTCCGCCTGTTTTTATCAACGAGAGAACAAGCCGACAGAGAGATGACGGAATAAACGGAAATAACGAAACCGCACGAAAAGCAGAACCAGAGCAGGGTCTGAAGCTTTCCGTGCGGTTTCGTTATTTCCGTTTGTTCCGTCATCTCTCTTCTTACACTTAATGCCGTTGGCGTTTACCTGGCGGCCTGCTGCGAGGTGGTTTTGCGTATTTGCCTGATCCGGCTGATGCGTTTCTCAAGCTGGGCTGACATTTCATGATCGAGGGTGCGGCAGCGGGTGAAGTCCTTTTCGGCTTCGCTGTCGCGGCCCAGCAGCAGCAGCGTCAGCCCGCGATTGCCCCAGGCCGGCGCGTAACCCGGATCAGCCTTGACGGCGTGATCGTAATCGCTGAGCGCGGCCTTCAGCTCACCGCTGGCAAATCTGATGTTGCCGCGATTGTTCCAGGCCGGAGCCATTTGCGGGTCCAGTTTGAGCGCCTGATTGAAATCACTCACTGCCAGTTCGATTTTGCCTTCGTCAGCCCACAGATTGCCGCGATTGAACCAGACCGCAGCTAAACGATCATTGAGTTTGATGGCCTGATTGTAATCAGCGGCAGCCTCGTCAATCCGGCCTTTGCGATGCCTGGCGATGCCACGAGTCCCCCACGCTGCACTCAGCTCCGGGTTGATGGACAGCGCTTTGGTGCAATCGGCAATCACGCCGTCCAGGTCATTACTGTCCAGCCGGATGACGGCCCGGTTCAGATAGAATGCGGTGGCGGTCGGCTCCAGTTTGATGGCCTGTGCCAGGTCAGCCAGCGCGCCGCTCACATCGCCCTGATGAAAGCGCGCGAGGGCGCGATTGTTCCAGGCCATCTGATGTTTCTCGTTCAGTTTCAGCGCCTGGTTGTAATCCGCAATCGCGCTGGCTTCATCGCCGAGTTCGGAACGCACCGATCCCCGGTTGACCCACGCATCATCCATATGCGGATCAAGCTCAATGGCGCGATTGAAATCAGCCAGCGCCTCGCCGAAGGCCGCGTGATCGTCAATGAACTGATGGAAACGAAAGTGCCAGGCCTG
>CAYWDW010000325.1:0-6281 GCA_964457105.1 uncultured Heliobacteriaceae bacterium | reverse complement strand
GATATAAATCTGCGGCAGCGCGCTCAGAATCTGCGTGTTCATTCGCGCATTCCGGCTCAGTTCGTGAACGCGGGCGACGACATTGAGCCAGTTCTTGACATTGACGCCGAGCATCGCGCCCAGAAATTCGCGGCCCGAACCGGGCAGCCCTTTCAGACTGCCCTGCGCCTGAGCGTTGACATCGGCAGCGATTGTGAACTGACTGTCGCGCTTTTTGCGCACAATGACTCTGGCCCAGCCCGGCAGCGGCTGTCCGTTGCTGTCAGTGGCCGCGCGCACTTCGACTGAGAATTCACCAGCGAGGCTCGCATTGAGCGCGAGCTTGCCGAGCACGCTCAACTTGTAATGCTCCGACAACTGAAGCTGCCCGATGTCGAGCCGGGGCGCGCCTTTCATTTCGTATCCGGCAGCCAGATTGACGCCGAGCCTGAGATAGCCGCCGTAATCAAAGGCGATGACTTCGCCTGGTTGCAGCGGGGTTGTGACGTGCGCGGGCAGTTTCAGGTTTTTGAAAAAGTCAGTAATCATCGGCTGCACCGGCTGACTTGCCGGATAAGCCCGCAGGTGCGCGTAACCGGCGCGGCCTCCGGCCTCAAGCGTTGAATTGATTTGCAGCACGGCATACCTGAACGAACCGGCCAGGCTCAGATCGGCCTGCGCGCCGATGATGAGCGCCAGCACGAGGTCGTTCGGATGATCATTGAAATATTGTGCAAGACCGTAATTCGCCAGCGTGGCAAGTCGCTGCTGATCGCTCGACGGCCACAGCGGCAGCAGTTTCAGCGTGGTTCCGGCGCTGATGCCGAGTTTGACTGACTGATCCGCGCCGAACAGGAACGGGTCGCCGCCCGCTCCGAATTCAACACTGAGCAGGTCGCTGTCAGACGGCGCGAGCGGCTGATTGAGCTGCGCGCCGGTGACGTGAATAGTCAGATTGCCGCTCCCGCCCTTCCACAGCGGCAGATCCTGCTTCTGCAAATTGAAATCTGGCATGACGAAATACTCCTCTCGTGAAGGTTGTCGTAACTGCCGGAATGTAAATTGAGTCGTGGTTGGCAGGCAGGATACTACTGTTGCTCGTCAGTTCAATGCATTAATTAAGCTGGTAGGATGGTGGCCCCTGCAGGATTCGAACCTGCAACCAACGGATTATGAGTCCGCTGCTCTAACCGTTGAGCTAAGGGGCCACGAACTGAATGGTGATTGAAAACAAGCAGGCAAGCTGCCCGCTTTCGGGGCGTCATCTTAGCAAAGCGTTTTTGGAATCGCCAGGCAGGGCATTTCGAGAATGCGGTTCGCCTGCTGTGGATTTATCTCAGTCTTCATTGTTCTCACGCGCTGACTCGTGTTACCGTGCCCGCGCTTCGAGGGTCATGATTTCGGTCAGTTCAATTTCGTTTCCGCTTCAGCGCAGGCGGCGAATAATTCCGTCGCGCCTGATCGCTGGAAACGCCACTCAACTCACCTTCCCATTCACAACCTGACACGGCAGCCGCACGGATCACGCGGCGCTGAGCTTCAATAGAAACCGTCATCACTGCGACTGCCGATTGACCGAAATCAGAAAGGAGCAGAGCCACAACCATGAGTTTCGATGGCACACTGTTTGCCCCCCCCCGATTTTTTTCAGCCACACACCGCGCTGAACCCCGGATTGCAAACTGATTCAGGCGGCACCCGCAACTCGCCGCCAGTGGCCGCGCCCGAACTGCCTGTGGCCACAGACTGGCGCATTCGTCGGGTCATCGCCGCGCTGAATGAAGACCTGAGCCACGATCACCCCGTTGAAGAACTGGCCGCGCGCGTCGGGTTGTCAGCTTCGCATCTGGCGCATCTGTTCAAGGCAGAGACCAGACTCTCTCCGCGGCAATATCTGATTCAGATGCGCCTGCACGCAGCGCTGGAATTGCTGGCTACAACCTCGCTAAGCGTAAAAGAGATCATGCATCGGGTCGGCGTCTGTGATCAGAGCCACTTCACCCGCGATTTCAAAACCCGGTGCGGGATGACCCCGAAAGCCTGGCGGCTGCACTGTCAGCGGGGGCAGACCGGCGATTTTTTTCGGGCCACAGCAGGATCGGCCAACGAATAGCAGAAATCGCCAACAAACAGCAGAATTCGCCATCTTGTCAGCAGTCGGATGAGCGGATAGAGTGAACGACGAAGCAGCAGACACGGATCATCGCAGTCAGTTCCCCCTGGCCGCAGCCATCTGCTCCTGCAACAAAGCGGTCAGCCGCTGAATTCAGCTACGGCTGACCAGGAATTACGTTTGCTCCAATCAGAATTTTCAACTGTGGCTGGACACATCGTCCGCCAGCCGGAGGTGTGTATGCGAATCTGCTCATTATTTTTACGCTTCAGAAACCTGATCAAAAAACATCCATTTATCTTTCTGCTACCTGTTTGCGGCCTCACCGCAATAGTTTTGAGTGCCCGTCCATCGCTGGTTTCCTCAACTGAAAAACGAACCACATCGGAATCTATGCAGAAGGTCACTCCTCCTGCCCCAGGGCAAACGCATTATAAAGTGAAGAGAAAACAAGCACTTGCAGAACCCTTGATTTTACAGGCCGAAATGAAGGTGGTCAGCGTCTCTTCGGATGTCTGTGTTCATTGCTTTCCAGGCTCACACGATGTGAGTCGCCCCGATGGCCTTGTTGGCAGGTATTCGTAACCCCTTTATTTCTCTGGCGGATATAATGCGTTTGCCCTGACCGCCGACGGCCCGAACGGGCTGCTCAACACTTACACCTGTGACGCGGATGTCAACCGGCGCGTGATTGTGCGCGCGGATCTGAACACGACCGGAGATGCAAAGCTGGTCAGCATTATGCATTACGATCAGCTCGGTCGCGTCCGCCTGAGCCGTCAGCTCGAGGATGCCGCCACACAGAGCGCGACAGATGAGACGCACGGAATTAAGGTGCAGACGCGTTATTATGCCGGAAGCACAAGCTATCCGAACGCTTACCTGCTGGTCTCGAACCCATACCGGGCGGCGACTTCCGGCGCGGCAGGCAACGATGGCGGAATGGGCTGGTCGCGGACGAAGAGCGATCCGGGCGGCAGACTCATCGAGGCGCAGACCTTTGACGGAGCGACGCTGCCCGCGCCCTGGAGAACGAATACGCTGTCGAGCGGGACGGTCACGACGGCTTACGACGACGAAGCCGTGACGGTGACCTTGACAGCGCAACCTCCCTGCAAAAACGTGACGGGCGCCCCGGCTCAACTTTGACCTTGAATCGCTCTCAGAGCCTGTGCTAGGTTACGCCTCCCTGGTCGTCAGGCTGTAGCGAGACCAGATCTGGCAAGCCCCTACAGGATCTCCGCAGGCAGTTGTTCCCCGGTACAGATCCCGAACCTCACAATTACGGATGGAATGGCAGGAACCACGCCGCCTGTTCCGCACAACCGACCAGCGCCGTCCGGGCCGTCGTCACGCGCTTGCTGATTGACACCCTGATTCCCAAAGCCTCTTGTCCCGGTAAGGTAAAACTGCTCCCGTTCAGCTTGTGTCGCTATGGCAGACAGCAAAAAACGCGGGCTATCGCTTGAGTGGTATGTCATCTCAAAGCGATCCATTTATCTGCTCATCGCGGCGGTGACGGGCCTGATCGCCGTGACCGGCGGCGGATACTGGCTCTATCACACGACCCGGGACAGTTTGTCGAGTCTCGACCAGGTCGGCAGAAAGAGCGCCCGGTTTATTCAGATCGAAGGCCGCGTCCGGCTCAAGCGGGCCAACGAAACGGAATTTCACGAGGCGAAGGATGAGATGGTGCTGGAAGCCGGAGACACGATTCAGACGCTTGCTGATTCAGTGGCGCGCGTGCAGTTCGTGGATGGCAGCAGCTACACGATCAGGCCCGACACGACCCTCGTCATCAAGGACAATTCGCTCAACGCGGATCGCAGCACCCGCGTGCAGGTCGCGGTCGGCGTCGGACGCATCAACCTGGCGACCGGCGAACAGGCTGCCGGTTCGAGCAACGTCGTGCAGACCAGCACGGCTTCAGCCAGTATCGGCGCGCAGACCGAAGCCAGCGTGGCGGCGGATGGCCGCAGTGAAAAGACCGAGATTCGCATCGCGCGCGGCAGCGCAAAAATCAATACTCAGTCCGGCCAGGCTTACGAGGCGCGAACGAACGAACGCCTTGAGATTGCTGCCAGCGGCCAGGTCGTCAGGGAAAAGATGCTGCCCGTGCCGACGCTCAATGCGCCCGAAAATCAGCGCACGCTGAAAGTCGCCGCAGGGCGGCCCGCCCAGGTCAGCTTTGCGTGGAGCGGCATTCCGCAGGCCAGAAATTACCGCATCGAAGTCGCCACCTCGGCCTATTTCGGCGACACGGTGGTGGCCACGCGGGATCAGCTTGGCTCGACGAACGCGGTTTTTGACAACCTGCAGCCCGGCAGCTATTACTGGCGGGTGCGCGCCAACAGCGAAAAGGAAGGCGCAGGCCAGTTCAGTGAACCGTTCAAGTTTTCGCTCGTCAGTAATACTGCCGGTCAGACGCTCAATATCAGCGTGACCCGTCAGACTTCGCTCGGCGGCGATGTTTACAAAATCGAAGGCCGCAGCGAACCGGGCGCGCGCGTCAGAGTCGGCGAAACACCGGCGCGCGTCAGCGCCGATGGCAGCTTCACCGCGCTGGTCACGGTCACGAACGGGCGCCGCGAAGTGCTGATCGAGGCCGAAGACCAGGACGGCAACACCGGACAGAAACGCGTGCGACTCTGAACCGCGCCGGACTGTCATTTGAACTTTGTGAGATTCTGAATCAGCCGGATGGAGAGTGAGCGACAGGTAACAAACGGGACGCGGGTGGCCGTTTTCGCCACCGAAGAGACCGCACAAACACTGCGGAGCGTACTCGGCCTGCTGCCGGCCACTGAAATCCACGCGCTGCCCTGGTCGCCTTCAGGAACGATCACGGACCTGAGCGCAGGCGCGGCGGTGCCCGACCTGATTGTCTGTGAAATCGGCAGCGAGCGACAGGCGCGCGATCAGCGCCGCGAACTGGGCCGTCTCTGGCCGGAAACAATGATGGTGTCGTGCGAAAAGGGGGTGCCGGAATTTGATTGCGGCACTGATTCGCTGATGCTGGCTTCGCGCGAGGCTGGTTATCACGGCCACGTATTGATTCACGAGGCGGCGCTTCATTTGCCGTTCTTTTTGCGTTATGCTGCACAACGCCGTCAGACCGAGGTCAGACTGCGGCGCCTGGAACAAATTCTGAATGCGTTCAGTCAGATTCTGATTTCGCTGGACCTGCACCGCGTCGCCTCAAGGATCATTGAAGAGTTCAGCCGCCAGGTGCAGGCCGATGCCTGGCTGCTTTACACGGTGGCAGAAGATGGCCAGTCACTGGAACTGGTGCTGGCGGAAGGAATGCGCGTCCGCCCGCATTCACTGAATCTGGCGCTTCACAGCTCCGGCTTTGAAAACACAGCCCCGCCTGGCAGCGAGATGAAAATAATCACTCAGGGGAACGTCGGCGAAATCGGCCTGGCCATCGAAACACTGCCAGCCGATGAGCGCGCGCAGCAGAGTTCGATACTCTGTCTGCCGCTGATGGTTGAAAGCCGGGCCATCGGCGTGATTGAAGCCGTCCGGCATCACGGCAGCTTTGAAAAGCCGGACAGCGAACTGCTCGGCGAACTCTCGCGCATCGCTTCGATTGCGCTCAACAACGCCCTGCGTTATGAGCGCGCCGAACGGATGTATATGCAGGACGACCTGACGCGGCTCTACAACAGTCGTTACCTGCGCCAGTTCATTGAACGCGAAATCAAGCGCGCGAAACGTTACGGATCACAGTTTTCAGTGATTTTTATTGACGTGGACGGCTTCAAGGATGTCAACGATTCGTTCGGTCATCGCGTCGGCAGCGGGACCCTGTGCGAGATTGCGGAACTGCTGTCGGGTTCCGTGCGTGATACCGATGTCGTGGCGCGTTACGGCGGCGATGAGTTCACGATTGTGCTGCCTGAGACCGGCATGGATCTGGCGCTCAGTACCGCTGAAAGAATTCGCGCCCGGATCGCTGAGATGACTTTCAGCGGCGGCAGCCGGTACAGTTTCAGACTGACCGCCAGCTTCGGTGTGGCGGCGTTTCCGACGCACGCGGAAAATGCGGTGGATCTGCTCGAAAAGGCTGATCTGGCGATGTATGAGGCCAAAGCAGTCGGCAAGAACCAGGTCAAATCGGCAAAGTAATTGCTTCAGCAGTCAATGGCCCGGAGTCCTGAGACCGTCTCTGATCGAATTCAGACCT
>CAYWDW010000324.1:0-6284 GCA_964457105.1 uncultured Heliobacteriaceae bacterium | reverse complement strand
GGTCGAGGTATTCGGACATGACAGACTTCACGCGCGCTGATGGCCGTCGCTCAAATGAACTGAGGCCGGTGCGACTGACGACCGGATTCACCAGATATGCCGAAGGCTCGGTGCTGATCGAAATGGGGGCGACGCGTGTGATCTGCACCGCCTCGGTCGAAGAGCGCGTGCCGAACTTTCTGAAAGGCAAAGGCACCGGCTGGGTGACGGCTGAATATGCGATGCTGCCGCGCGCCACTGAAACGCGCACGCAGCGTGAAATCGGGCGCGGCGGGCCTTCGGGTCGCACGCACGAAATCCAGCGGCTGATCGGGCGCAGCCTGCGTTCGGCGATCAATTTTCAGGCGCTGGGCGAGCGCACGGTGACGATTGACTGCGACGTGATTCAGGCCGACGGCGGCACGCGCACGGCAGCGATCACGGGCGGCTTCGTCGCGCTCGCGCTCGCGTTGCACGGGCAGGTTGAAGCGGGAAAGATCACCGGCCTGCCGCTGCGCGATTATGTGTCGGCGGTCAGCGTGGGCATCGTGGACGGGCACACGCTGCTTGACCTGGCTTACGTTGAGGATTCGCGGGCCGAAGTTGATATGAACATCGTGCGCACCGGCGATGGTCGCTTTGTCGAAATTCAGGGCACGGCGGAACAGGAACCCTTCAGCCGCGCACAGATGGATGAACTGATGGCCGTCGCTGAGGACGGCATTGACCGGTTGATTGCCTGTCAACGCGCCGCCATCGAAAGCGCGCTGGGCGGCGCACCATTGCGCGCACTGGAGAAGAATCAATGATGAAGTTGAGGCTGAACAGTTATCTGCGTTTCTGTCTGCTGATCGCGCTGGCCGGGTGGCTGGCGCTGCTGCCCGCGACGGCAAAACCGCAGGGCGAAGGCGAAGTCTTTGAGGATCCCGATGGCATTTACTCGCTGAAGCTGCCGAAAAACTGGATTGCGGTGGTCAGCAAGGACGGGCTGGGCCGCAATGAAGTCAATATCGTTTACCGGGGCGTGCGCGAAGACGGCGCGCTCAAAATCAGGCGGCTGGATGTTGAATCGGGAACCAAAGCGATGGACGCGGCCAAACGCGATGAAGACCAGACGCTGCGATTCCGGCCCGGCTATTCGAGAGGCGCGTTTGAAAATTTTGCGGCCAACTATGAGGCCGCGATGCTCACTTACGATTACACCCAGGCGGGCCGCCCCAAAATGGGCCGCACCTACTATCTGAAGGCCGGTGACACGGTGGTTTATGTGTTGTGGTTCACCGGCAACCGCCCCATGCTCGGCCCGCTGCGGGCGCAGACCGATGCGATTGCCCGTTCCTTCAAACTGAAATAGCGCAAGTCAGCTCGCCTGATCGGAAAGAACAAGCCAGAAATAACCAGGCGCGAAACGGCAATTGTCGTTTCGCGCTTTTCATCCTGACGAACTGAAAACGTCCGGCTTCAGGTGCGGCGACGTTCAGCCGCGTTCGGGTCAGTCAGCGTGACGCTCAGGGTGACGCGGCTGCCGTTTCTGAGGACTTCGACCTGGACGCGATCACCGATGTTTTTGGTGCCAACGAGGCGGTCCAGATCGTCGGTGGACCGCACCGGCTGGCCGTCAATCTTTGTGATGATGTCGCCGCCGATGTAAGCGATTCGTCCGCGGTAACGCACGGGCTGTTTGCCGCCGCGCATTCCGGCGCGGTCAGCCGCTGAGCCGGGATAGACCTGCGATACCATCAGTCCCTGCTGCACGGGCAGTTCCAGGGCTTCGGCAATCTGATTGTCAACTTCGATCACGCCGACGAGTCCGAGTTTCGGGCGACGCACATAACCGTAAGCCACAATATCACTGATGACCCGCCTGGCCGTATCCACCGGAACCGCAAAGCCGATGCCTGCCGAAGCGCCGGACGGGCTGTAAATCATCGTGTTGATGCCGATCATCCGCCCCCGCGAATCAAGCAGCGGCCCGCCCGAATTGCCCGGATTGATCGCGGCATCAGTCTGCACGACGCCGTTTTCAATCAGCTTGCCGGTAAACTCAGACCGCAGCGGGCGCGCCAGTCCCGACACAATGCCAGTAGTCAGCGTGTGATCGAAACCGAAGGGATTGCCGATGGCCAGCACCTTCTGACCGACAAACAAATCCTTTGATTCGCCCAGCACAATCGGTTTCAGATCAGCCGTCGGAGCGGTGATTCTGATGACGGCCAGATCATTGTCCGGGTCAACGCCCACGCGCCGCGCCTTGTAATGTTTGCCGTTGTCGAGCGCCACGTCCAGTTCCTGCGCGTCCTGCACGACGTGATAATTGGTCAGAATGTTGCCCTCCGTGTCGAGAATCGAACCGGAGCCGGTGCCTTTCTGCGGATAGACATTGAACCAGTCTTCAACATAGGTCGTTGAAGTGATGTTGACGACACTCGGACTCAGCGCCTTGTAAACTTCGGCATTGTTCTTTTCGTCGGTGGCAACGGACGGATCAGTCAGGCCGCTGATGAGCGCGGCGTCAGACGCTTTCGCTCGTTCTTCCTTCGCTCCGGCCAGACGTTCAGACAGCGCTGAACCGAAACGGTCGTAAATCATCACTCCGGCTGCCGCAAAGATCGCAGTCAGCAGCGCCAGCACAATCAGTTGCCTGGCGGTGAGATGGTATGCCGGTTTCATAAATCTCTTTTCTCCTGGTTGAATCTGATACTCATTCTTTTGAATTTATCCTGATCGGTCCCCGAAAGTTCCGCGAAAACAGATGCGGATTGCGCCTTCCCGGTTGCTGTCGGCGGTGGCAGACAGTGTATGATCGGGCAAACTCCGGGAGCCGTTTCTTATGTTGTTGCGCCGCGCCTCAGATTTTATCACCGCTGCTGTCTTCGTGTGCCTGCTTTTCGGGCTGTCTGCTGCTCAGCCCGCCGGGGCGCAAACCCCGCCGGGCCGCGAACGAAAAGATCAGAAACCGGCTGACGACACCGTGCGCGTCGAAACGCAGATTGTGCAGGTTGATGTCGTCGTCACGGACAAGCAGGGCAAACTAATCAGCGACCTCAGCCGCGATGACTTTCAGGTTTACGAAGACGGCAAGCCGCAGTCGCTGGCTTTCTTTTCAGTCGGCACGGTGGCGCGTCCGGCGTCGTGGCTGAGAACTGAATCAAGGCCGGTCACCACAGAATCAGCTCCGGCCAGAGCGACGACTGAACTCAGCGCCGGGCGTCACATTGTGCTGGCCGTGGATGACCTGCACCTTGCGCCGGGCAATCTGATGCAGGCCCGGCAGGCGCTGCTGAAATTCATTGACCAGCAAATGGCTGGCGATGATCGCGTGGCCCTCGTCACGACGAGCGGCACGCTGGGGATGTACGAACAATTCACCACCGACCGCGCCGCCCTGCAGCGCGCCATCAATCGCCTGAGCGTGCAGGACCGCAGCGTCAACACGACGCTGGACATTCCGCGCATTACGCCATACCAGGCCGAACTGATCGAACGCAATGACCGCGACGCGCTACAGATTGCCGTGCAGGAACTCATCGCCCGAACCGGCATGCCACTAAACATGGCCGTGTCGGAAGTGCAGGCCAAAGCGCGCGCCATCGTGGCTCAGAATGTAGCGGTCACGACGGCCACGCTTGGCACGCTTGAAAATGTGATTCGCGGGCTGCGCGAACTCAATGGCCGCAAGATCATCGTGCTGTTGTCGGATGGTTTTCTGCTTGGGCTGGGCAGCTTTCAGGGCCGCGAATTTGAAATGCGGCGTCTTACCGATGCCGCGACGCGCTCCGGCGTCGTGATCTATTCGATAGACACGCGCGGCCTGGTGGCGGTCATTCCCGGCGGCGACGCCTCGCAACCCGGCGGATTCTTCGATCCTACCGGCACGCGCTCGCGCATTGAATCAGCCTCAGTCGAAGCGCAGCGCGACGGCCTCAACGCCCTGGCGCAGGACACTGGCGGCTTTGCCGTCTTCAACAACAATGACCTCAACCTCGGCTTGCAAAAAATCCTGGCCGACAACGAAACCTATTACGTGCTGGCCTATGAACCTGAAACGGTCTGGCGCGACGGGCGTTTTCACAAAATCGAAATAAAGATCAAGGGCCGCCCGGAACTGAAAGTCCGCACCCGTAAAGGCTACCTCGCGCCGGACGAAAAAGCCGAACGCAAGGCGGCTGAAAAAGCCGAAAAGGAAGCCGAAAAGCTGAAATCGCTGCCGCCTGAAAAACAGGAGAAAGCCGCCAGAGAAGTGCGGATCGCACAGATTCGCACGGCGCTTGGCTCGCTCTTTCCGCTGCGCGGCATTCCGGTTGATCTGAACGCGAACTTTCTGAATGCGCCGGAAACCGGCTCAGTCGCGCTCATTGAAGCCCGGATCGAAACCAGTGCGTTGAAGTTCGACCTGCGCGCCGACCGCGCTCACGCAACCATCGAAGTCGTCACGATAGTTTACGATGAAAAGGGAAAGCCCATCAGCGACGGAGTTGACCGGCTGAATATGAAACTGAGGCCCGAAACGCTGGAACATTTGCGTCGGACTGGCATCATTTACAACAAGGTCGTCTCGCTCAAACCCGGCTTTTATCAGGTTCGCCTGGCCGTGCGCGAAGAAGGCGCCAGCCAGCCTGGCAGCGCGTCGCAATGGATCGAAGTCCCCGACCTCGGCCAGAAAAAACTCGCCCTGAGCAGCATCTTTCTGAGTTACGGCCCGCAGGATTTGAAACAATCCGTCGCCGCCGCGCAGGCTTCCGCGCCAAACCCTGAAACCGCCAGTCCGCAGTCACAACGTCCGGCGCCGATTGCGCGCCGCTTCAAACGCGACGAGAGTTTTGATTTCACGATCTACGCCTACAACGCGCGCACCGACAACAAAGGCGCGAGCGATCTGGTGCTGCAATCGCAGATTTACTCCGGCAACAAACTGATCTTTGCCACACCGGTCAAAAAAATTGACGCGCCTGAACAAAGCAAGGCGAAGGAATCAGTGCCGGTTCCTTATGCCGCCCGCCTGGCACTCAAGGATTTCGAGCCGGGCGCTTATGAACTGCGCCTGGTGGTGATTGACCGCCTGGCCAAAGCCAGCACAAAGCAGTCGGTGAGTTTTACGGTGGAATGAGAAACGCGGGCTTACGGTGCAGACGGCTGCCGCACGATCTCAGCAATCGCCCGCACCTCGCCCATCATCTGCCTGAACATATCAAACAGCAGCGCCTGCGGCCCGTCGCACAGCGCGCGTTCGGGGTAAGGATGCACGTCCACGAGCAGGCCGTCGGCCCCGACGGCGATGGCGGCGCGCGCAAGCGGAATAACCTTTTCGCGTTTGCCGGTGCTGTGGCTTGGATCAATGATGATCGGCAGGTGCGAAATGCGCTGCACCGCCGGCACGAGCGACAGGTCGAGCGTGAAGCGCGAATGATTGGCAAACGTTCGCACGCCGCGCTCGCACAGAATCACCTGATAATTGCCTTCGGCCATGATGTATTCAGCCGCGAGCAGAAATTCCTCAATCGTCGCGGCCATCCCGCGTTTGAGCAGCACCGGTTTGCGTGTCTGTCCGGCGCGTTTGAGCAGACTGAAATTCTGCATGTTGCGCGTGCCGATCTGAATCACGTCGGCATACTTTTCGACCAGATCGAGCGCGGGTTCATCAACCGCTTCGGTCACAATGCGCAGGCCGAACTGATCGCGCACGTCAGCGAGAATCTTCAATCCTTCCTCGCCCAGGCCCTGAAACGCATACGGCGAAGTGCGCGGCTTGAAGGCGCCGCCGCGAAACCATTTGCCGCCCATTTCAGCCACCAGTTGCGCGGTCATCATCGTCTGTTCGCGCGATTCGACCGCGCAGACACCGGCCATGACGGCAGGTTCAGCGCCGCCGATTTCGGCCTCGCCAATTCTGATGACAGTCTTGTCAGTTTTGAGTTCGCGGCTGACCAGCTTGTAAGGCCTGGTCACGCGCACGCATTCGACCACGCCCGGCAGGTCGGCAAACGGCGCGGGATCAACCGCACCCGGATTGCCCGTGATGCCAATGGCCGTCCGGTTCGCGCCCGGCATCGCGTGCGCCTTGAAGCCCAGCGCTTCAATAATGTCTGTGACGCGCCGGATTTGTTCATCGGTCGCGTCGGCTTTCATGACAATCAGCATGCGGCTTACTTCTTTCAGTCAGTCCACAAAGCCACACGAAGATGCACGAAGAATTTTTTGACAGGATTTATGGGATCTTTCTTCGTGCTGCTGCGGGTGACTTCGTGGAAAAATTCATTGCCTCAGAAATCTGTCCAGTTTCTTTGCCAGCTTCTCAGGCTCTCTGG
>CAYWDW010000323.1:0-6321 GCA_964457105.1 uncultured Heliobacteriaceae bacterium | reverse complement strand
GCGACCAGATCAGTTTCGCCAGCGCCAGCCGCCCTTTCTCGCCGCCTGACAGCGCACTGACCGGCTTGAAAACATCGTCACCCGAAAAGAGAAAGCGCCCCAGAAAGCCGCGCAGTTCGCCATCCGTCACCGCCGATGGCGCGACCGTTCGCAATTCATCAATAACCGTATTGCCATCATCAATCATCCGCAACTGCTGATCGTAATAACCGGGATGGGCGTTGGTGCCCCAGCGCAATTCACCGGCCAGCGGCGGCTGTGTGCCGAGGATGGTTTTGAGCAGCGTGGTCTTGCCCGTGCCGTTGCCGCCGATGATGCCCAGACGTTCGCCGCGCCGCACCGTCAGCGTGATATTGGTGGCCAGCGTGCGCGTCGGGAACCCGACCGCGACGTGATCGAAAATCAGCACCTGATCGCCGGTGCGCACGACCGGACGCAGTTTGAAATTGGCCGTGTCGAGGTCCTGCACATTTTCCAGGCGTTCGATTTTTTCAAGCATCTTCCGGCGCGATTTGGCCTGTTTGGTCTTCTGCCCGGCGATGTTGCGACGGATGAAATCCTCGGTCCTGGCGATCAGTTCCTGCTGCTGCTCATAAGCCTTCGCCTGCGCCTCGCGCCGTTCCTCGCGCTGTTCGAGATACTGGCTGTAATTGCCGCGATAATCGTCAATGCGTCCGAACTCAAGCTCGATCACGCGCCCCACCGTGTGATCCAGAAAGAAGCGGTCGTGCGAGATGATGACGTAAGCTGATTTGTAAGCCGCCAGAAATTCTTCCAGCCATTCAACCGCCTGCACGTCCAGATGATTGGTCGGTTCGTCGAGCAGCAGAATGTCAGGCTCCAGCAGCAGCAGTCGCGCCAGCCCCAGGCGATTCTTTTCGCCGCCCGAAAGGCTGGCCGCAGGCTTCGTGAATTCGTCTTTGGTGAATCCCAGTCCCAGCAGCACGGCTTCGGCCCGCGCGTGAATCGTGAAGCCCCCGGCGTGTTCATATTCGTGCTGCAGATCGCTGTATTCGTGCATCACGCGGTCGAGTTCATCGCCGCTCTGTTCGGTCATCAGATGCTCAAGTTCACGCAGGCGCGCCTCGACCTGATGCAGCCGCTCAAAGACGGACATCACGGCGTCAATCACTGCTTCAGCGCCGCGAAAATCAACGTGCTGGCTCAGCACGCCGTATTTCATTCCGCGCATGCGTTCGACGCTGCCCTGATCCGGCGTTTCATCGCCCGTAATCAGGCGCAGGATCGTCGTCTTGCCCGCGCCGTTGCGGCCAACGAGACCGACGTGTTCGCCGGGATTGATCTGAAAACTGACGGCGCGCAAAACCTCCTGCGCGCCGTAACTTTTGGCAACTTCAGCTAAACGAAACAGCATGAAAACAGTGGCTGGTGGTTAGTGGTCAGTGGTTAGTGAAGAGTGGAAAGTGAAGAATGAAGGGCGGAAAATTTTTTCGCCGCGCACTGGACATTCTTCACTAACCACCAATCACTAACCACTAACCACTTCTTCGCTACTTCGCGCCGGGCGAGGCGGAAGCTTTGGGTGAGGCCTGCGGGGTGGCGCTGGCCGCGACCGACGGGCTGACGGACGGGCTGGCCGCTGCGCCGCTTTGCGGCACCGGACGCAGCACGCCCAGGTTGTTCGGATTTTCAAGCACCCGGGCGGCCAGGTAATTCTCAATTCTGGCTTCGTCGCGCGCGCGCGCCAGCAGGGCGGCATTCACGAGCTGCTTGCGCTGATTGAGAATCGTGTCGCTGATCTGCTTTCTGACTTCAGGATCATTGAGCGTCAGATCGCGTTTTTCGGTGCGTTTGGCCGTCAGCTTGAAGATGTGCCAGATGCCGTTCTGATCTTTAATCGGCGGCGTAATGTCGCCTTCCTTCATCCCCCACAACTGTGGGCCGAGTCCGGCGGGCAGTCCCTGCTGCGTGAGCGCGCCAAACTGCGCCTGCGGGATAAAGCCCAGGTCGCCGCCATTGAATGAGCTTTTGTGTTCAGATTCGCCGCGCGCAATGGTGGCGAAATCCGAACCGCTCTTCAGGCGCGCATAAATGTCCTTGATCTTCTGCTCGGCCAGTAGTTCGCTTTTGACATCGTTCTTGAAGCCGTTGTCGCGCGGGTCAACGATGATGTCAGAAACCTGCACGCCCGGTTCAGCCACAAACAGGCTGGGGTTGTTTTTGAAAAACTGTTCGACTTCGACATCCGTCACTTTCAACTGCGCATCCTGCTTTTCATAAAGTTTCTGAATCGCCAGTTGTTTGCGCACATCCTCGCGGAACTGCTGCTCGGTCTGATTGGCCTCCTTGAGCTGTTTCTGAAAAGCATCTTCGGTCAGGCTGCTTTCCTGTTTTCTGGCCGCGATGAAGGTGTTGATTTCATCTTCGCTCGGCTTGAGGTTGTCTTTCTGTGCGCGCTGATAAAGCACTTCCTGAGTAATCAGGTTATCGAGCGCCTGCAGGCGGGCGGCGGCGAGTTCAAGCGGCGAAAGCTGGCTTTCCTGACCGCCGAGCTGCTGCCGGGTGGCGCGGTCAACATCGGCCACCAGAATTTTCGCGCCGTTGACAGTCGCTGCGGTTTCGTTGCCGCCGGGGCTGCTGGCCGTGCCGGAACTGCCGCTGCTGCTCTGGCAGGCCGCGGCCACGAGGGACAACAGCAAAAGACAAACGGGGATCGGTAATTTACGCACTGTGATTATCTCCCTGGTTTTCTCCATTAAATGGATTCGATGATAGCGGCAAGGCCGCGCCGTTCCTGCATTGACGGGTCTGCGGGCCTCTGCTATAAATTGCGATTTCGTATTCGAACTGATTTCTGACTCATGTCAGCAAAAGCATGATCTGAACAATCTTCCGGAGGTCTTTATGGCGAAAGTATGCAGCATTTGTGGCAAGAAGCCGATGTTCGGCAACAATGTCTCGCGTGCCAATAACAAAACCCGTCGGCGCTTCAACCCCAACCTGCAAACCGTGCGCGCGATGATCAACAGAGGCACCAAACGTGTCACCGTCTGCACGCGCTGCCTGAAAGCGGGCAAGATTCTGAAGGCGGCTTAGCTGACCGTCCGTCACATCTGAAAAGGCGAGGGAGCAGCCTTCCTCGCCTTTGTCATGTTTCCCGCCACTGCCCGGCCACTTACTCCAGCGCAATCACATCAATTTCCACGCGCGCATCGCGCGGCAGGCGCGCCACCTGGACGGTTGAGCGGGCCGGGCACGTATCGCCGAAAAATTGCGTGTAAACTTCATTCATCACGGCGAAATCGTTCAGATCGGCCAGAAACACTGTGGTCCTGACGACTTTTTGCAGTGACGACCCGGCGGCTTCAAGCACCTGCGCCATATTCTTCAGCACGCGCTCAGTCTGCGCCCGCACGTCGCCCTCGACCATCTGCATCGTGGCCGGGTCCAGCGGAATCTGGCCCGAAGCGAAAATCAGGCCATTGGCTCTGATTGCCTGCGAATACGGCCCGATGGCCCTGGGCGCACTATCGGTATGGATGCTCTGCATAATGATCCGGTCCTGTGATTGAGAGAATTTCCTGCGAACGATTGATGGGCGATTGTACTGTAAAAACAGAGGCAGGTGAAGCCTGCTGCGGCAACTCGTTCATTCATTGCCATTGGCCTGCGACTGGCCGCCCATCCGCTCAACATCAATCACGCCCTCGACGCCCTTGACGGCGCTGATGACACGTTCGAGATGTTTCATATCCATAATCTCAACGGTCACATCAATGCGCCCGCTGCCGTCACTAAGGACGCTGGCGCGCGCATCGCGGATGTTGGTTTTGATGTTGGCAATGGCATTGGTCAGCCGCGCCAGCATGCCGGTGCGGTCCTCAGTGCGGACCGACAGCGTGACGGCGTAAGCAGCCTGCGGCGAGCCGTTATCTGCGCCCACCCAGTCAACTTCAATAATGCGGTCACGATTGACCATCAGATTAGCGGCATTGCGGCAGCGTTTCGCATGCACCGCCACGCCCTTGCCGAGCGTGATGTAACCAATCACGTCCTCGCCGCGAATCGGATTGCAGCAGCGCGCCCGGTACACCATCACCTCATCAATGCCCCTGACGATGATGCGGTCATCGCCCAGCTTGAGCGCCTTGCGCACGACTTCGGTGACTTTCTGCAACCGGGTCGTTTTGCCCTGCTCGATGTCGCTCAGTTTTTCTTCCGGCACGAACCGCACCAGAATCGTTCTGGGCGCGAGTTTGCCGTACCCAATCGCGGCAAACAGGTCATCCACCTTGTGAAACCCCTGATCGCTGAGAATCTGCGGGATGCGCTCATCCTCCAGCACCTGTCGGACCCGGAGCCTGAACCGCGCGGCCTCTTTCTCAAACAGCTTGCGCCCGATTTCGATGGACTGCACGCGCTGCTGTTCGGTCAGCCAGTGTTTGATCTTGCTGCGCGCTTTGGAAGTGACGACGAAGTTGAGCCAGTCGCGGCTTGGTTTGTGGCCGGGCGTGGTCAGGATTTCGAGAATTTCGCCGTTCCTGATTTCATACTTGAGCGGCACGATGCGGCCATTCACTTTGGCACCGGTACACTGGTTGCCGACTTCGGTGTGAATGGCGTAAGCGAAATCAACCGGCGTCGCGCCGCGTGGCAGCGAAATCACTTTGCCTTTGGGCGTGAAGGCATAGACCTCGCTCTGATAGAGATCAACCTTGAGCGTCTCGACGAAATCGCGCGCGTCAGGCAGTTCCTGATGCCATTCGACCAGGCGGCGCAGCCATTTCGTCATCTCATCTTCGCTCGTGTCGCGGCCCTTGCCTTCCTTGTATTTCCAGTGCGCGGCAATGCCTTCTTCGGCGATGCGGTGCATCTCTTCGGTGCGAATCTGCACTTCAAACGGCTGCCCCTCGTCGCCGACGACCGAAGTATGCAGCGACCGATAGCCGTTTTCGCGCGGCGTCGCAATCCAGTCCTTGAACCGCCCCGGCACGGGCCGCCAGTGCTGATGAATCACGCCGAGCGCCGCGTAACAATCGCGCACGTCAGCGGTCAGAATCCGCACGGCCACGAGGTCATAAACCTGGTCGAGCGTGATCTTCTGCCGCTTGATTTTCTGATGAATGCTGTAAAGCCGCTTGGTGCGCCCCTGAATTTCAATCAGATGGATGTTCTCTGCGGCCATGTGCTGACTGATGCGCGCGCGCAGTTCGTCAAGGAAAGCGTCAATCGCGGCGCGGCGTTTTTCAATCCCGGCCTGCAGCTTGTTGTAGGATTCGGGTTCGAGATACTTGAAGGCGAGGTCTTCGAGTTCGGCGCGCACCTTCCCCATGCCGAGCCGGTGCGCGATGGGCGCGTAAACATCGAGCGTTTCCTGGGCAATGCGTTTGCGCTTTTCAGGCGAGAGGTGTTCGAGCGTCCGCATGTTGTGCAGCCGGTCGGCCAGCTTGACCAGCACCACGCGGATGTCATCAACCATCGCCAGCACCATCCTGCGCAGGTTTTCGGCCTGGGCTTCCTCTTTCGAGACTTTGCCGAGATTGCTGATCTTGGTGACGCCACCCACCAGGTGTGCGACTTCGGGACCGAAATATTCGCGAATGTTGTCGAGCGTGGTCAGCGTGTCTTCAACCACGTCGTGCAGAAAGCCGGTGCTGATCGTGACGACATCAAGCCGCATCTCGGCCAGAATCTGCGCGACCGAAATTGGATGAATGAGGTAAGGCTCACCTGATTTTCTGACCTGATCGCGATGCTCCTTCGCAGAAAAGAAATAGGCCCGGCGCAGCAAATCCATATCCGCGTCGGGATGATATTTCTCAACTGTTCTGGCGACATCTTCAAAGCGAATCATCGTCTGGCATTATAACAGCCAGTCCCCGGCAAAAGTGAAGTGACACGAAAACAGTCAGGCCTTGCCACACTGCCTGGCTTCATCGTTCGATCTTTTTTGCAGCCCTGACAAAATAACGCTTGACTCCTGCCCCCCCCCTGCAATCTACACTCCACTTGTTCTTCAGCAATCAGAATTGCAGCCCGAGATTTGAAACTGATGCCTGCCCCGAATCGGGCATCACCCCAGCCTCTGTAGCCGAGAGCTATTCCGTGAATTGACATCACTCAGGGTTAACTATGCGGTGGCCACTGCTGTCTTCGCACCTCTGCCGCCGGTCCCTGATCGGCATCAGGTTGAATCCTGAACATTGCCTGAACAACGAAGGAAGAAATCACCATGCCATCTCTGTCCTGCCTGCGTCACCCTGTCCGCCTTGTCATCACTTTCATGACTGCTCTGACTAAACGAATGAAATCAGCTTTCGCAACTCAGGCTTCAGCGTCACCCCGTCGTTCTCACCATAG
>CAYWDW010000322.1:0-6338 GCA_964457105.1 uncultured Heliobacteriaceae bacterium | reverse complement strand
GTTATTTCCGTGTGTTCCGTCATCTCTCTGCCTCTTAATTCAATGTCATTGCCCCTGCGGGGCTGAATTATCAGAACGTCTGCTTTACTTGTGCAGGCCCGGCCAGTTGGCATCGGCCTTTTTGATGCGCTCGGCCTGTTCCTTTTCCCACATCTTCTGCACGTCGCGGTTGTAATTCAGATAAAGTTTGCCGCCCACGATCTTCCACGCTTCAGGGTCAATGTCGGCGGTGTAATTGTTGCTGACCGCCCACGCGCAATAACCGCCGTATTGTGGCGCATATTTCTCAGGGCTTTTCGCAAATTCATCACGATTGGCTGCGCTGACAAAGTACCATTTCGCGCCCATCCAGTCGTGCCGGAACTCACTGCGTCCTTTGACGGCTGTGCCCTGCGTGAAATAAGCCACCACGTCATAACCTTTGACTGCCGTGCCGAACAGATTGCGATTGACCGGCTCGACCTTGCCGCCGGCGTTGACCAGCGCCGCGGCTGTGAGCAGAACGATAGCCACGATGATCGTTATTCTGATATGCAAACCTGCAAACTGCATTGCGATTCTCCCTGAATGGTTGTTAAGCCTGCCGCTTCAGCGTCGGCCCGCTTTGCTGAATCAGTTTGGCGACAAGGCCCGTCCAGCCGGTCTGATGGCTCGCGCCGACGCCCGCGCCGTTGTCGCCGTGAAAGTATTCGTAAAACAGCATCAGATCGCGCCAGTGCGGATCCGTCTGAAACTTCTCCGTCGCGCCGTGCACCGGTCTGCGCCCGTCATCATTGCGCACAAAGATGCTCGTCAGCCGGTGCGACAGTTCAGTTGCCACATCCCGCAACGAAACGTGATGGCCTGAACCTGCCGGACATTCAACTGTGTATTCATCGCCGTAGTAGTGATGAAACTTTTGCAGCGATTCAATCAGCAGATAGTTGACCGGGAACCAGACCGGCCCGCGCCAGTTCGAGTTGCCGCCAAACAGCCCGGTGCTCGATTCTCCAGGTTCATAATCAACGCGGTATTCATGGCCGTTCAGCCGCAGCACATACGGATTGTCTCTGTGAAAACGCGAGACGGCGCGAATGCCGTAAGGCGAGAGGAATTCGTGTTCATCGAGCATCACGCGCAGCACGCGGTGCAACTGATCGCGGTTGACGACTGACAGCAGCCTGCGTTCCTTCATTCCTTCGGCATACATGCAGGCGACGTTATTTGTCAGGTCGGGACGATGGGCGATGAACCATTCCATCCGCCGTTTGAAATTCGGCAGTTTATCAAGCACGTCGGGTTCGAGCGTTTCAACCGCGAAGAGCGGAATCAGCCCGACCATCGAACGCACTTTCATCGGGAACGAACCCTGTTCAGGACAGTGCAGCACGTCATAAAAGAATCCGTCCTCTTCGTTCCACAGCGTTACGCCGTCGTGGCCGCGATCATTCATGGCGCGGGCGATGTAAAGAAAATGCTCCCAGAACTTGCTCGCCACGTCTTCATAGGCCTGATCGTGCTGCGCCAGTTCCAAAGCTATCGCCATCAGATTGAGCGAATACATCGCCATCCAGCTTGTGCCGTCTGACTGTTCGATGTGGCCGCCCGTTGGCAGTGGCGCGCTGCGGTCAAAGACGCCGATGTTATCAAGGCCCAGAAAGCCGCCCTGAAAGACATTGTTGCCTTCGGCATCCTTGCGATTGACCCACCACGTGAAGTTGAGCAGCAGCTTGTGAAAGACGCGCTCCAGAAATTCAATGTCGCCGACGCCGCGCTGTTTCTTTTCGATCTTGTAAACGCGCCACGCCGCCCACGCATGCACCGGCGGATTGACATCCCCGAAGGCCCATTCATAAGCGGGCAACTGACCGTTCGGGTGCAGGTACCATTCGCGCAGCATCAGGATGAGCTGCTGTTTCGCAAAGTCGGAATCAACAAGCGCGAGCGGCACGCAGTGAAAAGCCAGATCCCACGCCGCGTACCAGGGATATTCCCACTTGTCAGGCATCGAAATAACGTCAGCGTTGTAAAGATGCGTCCATTCGTGGTTGCGCCCGCGGTTGCGCCCCGGCGGCGGCGCGGGCTGTGCCGGATCGCCGCTGAGCCAGTCCCTGACAACGTAATGATAGAACTGCTTTGACCAGAGCATTCCGGCAAAGGCCTGGCGCTGCACATTCTTCAAATCATCAGTCAAATCCTCAGGCATGATCGCATCGTAAAACTCATCGGCTTCGCGCTGCCGCGCGGCAAAGATCTCGTCGAAATCAGCGAAGGGTACAGGTGAAGCGGCGTTCATCAGGCGCAGACTGACTGTTGCGGTTTCACCGGCGGCAATGGCGAGCGGGTAATTGGCAGCGGCTTTCGTGCCGGTCTGCGCCGGATTCACGGCTTCAGTCAGCCCGTGAACGACGTAATCGTTGATGCCGTCCTTGGCGTAACGCGAACCATTCTCCGCACCATAAAGCCTGCGCGCGTTGGTGTCGTTGTTGGTGAAAAGCAGTTCCGGCGCGCCTTCGCAAAAGAGCCAGCGGCGTCCGAGTTCGTGATGACTGAGTTCGATGACCGAGAGGTTCCCGGTTGTTGACGCGAGGGCTTTCAGCTCAGGCCGCGCACTGTTGCCGTCCCAACTCCACGTATTGCGAAACCAGACGGTCGGCAGCAGGTTCAGCGTCGCCGCGTCAGGCCCGCGATTGATGACCGTGCAGCGAATCAGCAGGTCGTCAACATCGGCTTTGGCATATTCGACATAAACATCGAAGTACCGATCTTCAGCGAAGACGCCGGTCTCAATCAGTTCAAATTCCGGGCTGCCCTTGTCGCGACGGCGATTGCCTTCAACCAGCTCAGCGTAAGGGAAGGCGGCCTGCGGATACTTGTACAGATATTTCATGTACGAATGCGTCGGCGTCGAGTCGAGGTAGAAGTAGTACTCCTTGACATCCTCGCCGTGATTGCCTTCGCTGCCCGTCAGGCCGAAGAGGCGTTCCTTCAGAATCGCGTCGCGCCCGTTCCACAGGGCCAGCGCAAAACAGATGCGCTGATGATTGTCAGAAATTCCGGCAAGGCCGTCCTCGTTCCAGCGGTAAGCCCGCGACCGCGCGTGATCGTGCGGCAGGTCATCCCACGCCGTGCCGCTGGCGCTGTAATCCTCGCGCACCGTGCCCCACGCGCGTTCGCTCAGATAAGGCCCCCAGCGCTTCCAGTGCGCGGTGCGGGCTGCGGCGTCAAGCAGGCGCTGCTCTTCAGCGGTCGGGCTGACTTCGATCAGTGAATTGTTTTTGCGTTTCATTATTGCCCTGCCGTTCGGTTATTTCGGTGCGCCATCGTGCGGCGTCACGGTGGCGCCGCATTTCGGGCAGGCGTGGAATTCCTGAAGAATGCCGCTGAACGCGGCGGTGGTCGTCAGCCTGCCCGAACCTTTGCGCGGCGGCGCAATCGGCGTGTGCCGGTTCATCTTCACTTTGCACGTCGGACAAACGGGGTTGCGTTCGTTGCTCATCAGACTGTCTCCATTCACGGTGATTACTGTTCAATCAACTGCATCGCGTGACCGTCGGGGTCGCGCACCAGCAAACTTTTTCTGAATCCTGCTTCGCCTTCAGGAATCGCCACTACGCCGGACGACACGAGCGCATAATGTCCGGCAATTACACGGCGCTCAGTTGCGCTGATCTGGCGCGTGACGAGCTTTGTCTGCCAGTGCAGCAGGTCATTTGCGGCAGCATCAGCCGGGTAAGCGCGACCGGTGCGCGGCGCAAGGTATTCAAGCAGTTCAATGCCCGGCCCGGCGGCAGCGCGAAGCGCCGTGATGCGCAGCCGCGCGCCGAAGACGTTGTTAAGATGCTCCTGCTCGGTGCCGTAATTTTCACTTTCGCCTGCGACCTTCAGGCCCAGCAGATCGCGGTAAAACTTCAGACTGGTGTCGGTGTCGCTGACGACGATGGCCGTGTGATCAATGCCGAGAAACATCCGGTCAGGATTATTCTGTGTCAGTTGCTGCCATTTCGGATGGCCCTTGTCGGGCGGGAACTGAAGAATTTCAAGCACGTGGTCGTCAGGATCCCTGAAGTAAAACGCCTTGATGCCGCCCGCGTTTTTGTTCCAGTCAGGCAGTCGCTGCGGGCCGCTTGAAGCGTGCGCGACCCTGTTCTTTCTGAGCCACTGATAAGCCTTGTCGAGATCACTCGTGATAATGGCAAGGTGCTGAAACCAGCGGTCATTGCTTTTTGAATCAGCCGGAATCGGACGCCCTTTCGGTGCGAGGTATTCGGTCAGTTCAATGAATTCACTGCCAAGCCGCAGGCGCGCCATGCGCAGACGCACGCCAAACAGGCCCTGCAAATGTTCGTATTCGCTGCCAGCGACTTCGATTTCAGAAACTTTCTCGAACGACAGTACGCGCGTGAAAAACTCAACCGAACGATCAAGATCTGAAACGGTAATGCCGACAGCATCAACTGCCATGACCTGTGGCTGCTGCGCCAGCGCGGGCGCGAGCAGCAGCCAGACCAGCAGACTCAGTGCCAGACCTGATCTCTGATTTCTCATTTCATCCTTTCCAGCAGATGCTCACCGACTCTCAGCGCATTGGCCATAATCGTCAGCGCCGGATTGACTGCCGCGCTGGAACAGAAAAAGCTGCCGTCAACGACGTACAGATTGTCCACTTCGTGCGCCCGGCAGTTGACATCGAGCGCTGAAGTCTGCGGGTCGCGGCCAAAGCGAATCGTGCCGTTCTGGTGCGCCACGGCGGCGAGCGGCAGGCGCTCACCCACGAAGGCATTGAGCGGAATCAGGTGTTCGTGACAGTCTGCCGCTTTGATGATCTCCTTCAGTTTCGCGGACAGCCGCTGATGTCCGGCCAGATTGTTGGGCGTATACGAGAGCGTGATGCGGCCCTCGCGGTCGAGCGTCACGCGATTCTCAGGATCAGGCAGGTCTTCGGACGTGAGCCAGAAATCGAGCGAATGCCTGGCAATGTATTCAAGCGTCAGATGTGGCGCAAAGGGCGGCGCTCCGGCGGCGAACATATGGGCGTCGAACTTGCCGACAAACGAGATGTGACCCATCGGGTAATCCCACTCCGGCGACGCAAAATAAAAATCGTTGAGGCCCATCGTCTTCTGAAAGACCGTCGGATTCTCGCAGCGCGAAATCGCAAACAGGACTGAATTGAGGTGGCCCATGTAATGGCGCCCGACCACGCCTGAACCATTGGCCAGCCCGTGCGGGTGTTTGTCATTCGCCGACCGCAGCAGCAGCGCGGCAGAATTGATCGCGCCGGCTGAAACCACAAAGACATCGGCGGAATAAGTTTCAGGCTGCCCCTGGCGCGTGACGTGAACGCGAGTGACCGCGCGGCCTGAAGCGCCGGTTTCCAGCCGCTCAACGTAGGCGTCAGTCAGCAGCGTCACGTTTGAATGCGCCAGCGCCGGATCCACGCAGACCACCTGCGCGTCTGATTTGGCATTGGTCGCGCAGCCGAAACCATCGCACGTATTGCACCTGATGCAGCGGCTTTGCTGCGGATTTTTTTCGTCAAGCATCACGCCGAGCGGAACGTGAAACGGCTGATGACCAAGTTTCGTCAGATCATCAACGAGTTTCTGAATGCGCGGTTCGTGGCTGACTGCCGGATGCGGATAAGGCGCGCTCGCCCACGGATCGGTCGGGTCTTCGCCGCGCTGGCCGTGCACCTGATAAAGATTTTCGGCCTGCGTGTAATAAGGTTCGAGATCGTGGTAACTGATCGGCCACGCGGGCGAGATGCCGCCGTGATGCCTGAGTTCACCAAAGTCCTGTTCGCGCAATCTGAACAGGGCCGCGCCGTAAAACTTGGTGTTGCCGCCGACGTAATAGTTCGTGTGCGGGTGCAGTTCTTTGCCGTTTTTGTCGCGCCAGGTTTCGCTTGTGTTGTATCCGCCCTGGGTCACGACATACTTTGAATCCCAGTTCTTTTTTTCGCGGGGCAGATAACCGCCGCGCTCAAGCAGCAGAATTCTTTTGCCGGACGGCGCAAGTTTGTAAGCGAGCGTGCCGCCGCCGGCGCCCGTGCCGATGATGATGACATCATAGTGATTGCTCTGAGCCATGACTTTCCCCCTGTCGTTCAGCGGTTGAGGCCGCCTGATGGCCTGCGCTGCTGAAATACCGCGAGGTGACGGGAAAATTCCGGGGCCGGAAAAAATGCGTGGCCACGCCGCCGACTGAATCCTGAATCCTGAATCCTGAATCCTGATTTTCAAAAATAAAGGAATCAGGATTCAGGATTCAGGAATCAGGCAGTGCAGGGAGGCGAGGGGTTGCAGATGGCGGGAATAAATGTGACTGCCCGGCTGATATACGGACGTGCAAACGAT
>CAYWDW010000321.1:0-6343 GCA_964457105.1 uncultured Heliobacteriaceae bacterium | reverse complement strand
TGCCGGGATGGCGCCGAAATGCAAACTGGTCAGCCTGAAAGTGCTCGATGACAAAGGCCGGGGGCCGGTCAGCAACGTGGTCGCCGCGCTGGCCGCGATTCAGGAAATCAATGGCTATGGCCGCTGGCTGCGGATTCACGGCATCAACCTGAGCGTCGGTTATGAATTCAACCCGGAGTGGTTCGCCTGCGGGCAAAGCCCGCTGTGCGTCGAGGTTGACCGGCTGGTGAAATCGGGCGTGGTCGTCGTGGCGGCTGCCGGTAACACGGGCTTCGGCACCGCTTTCAGCACGGCGCGCAAGACCGATTCTGCCGGACTGGGCATGACGATCAATGATCCGGGCAATGCCGAGCTGGCCATCACGGTTGGCTCAACGCACCGTGACATGCCGCACGTTTACGGCATTTCATACTTTTCATCCAAAGGCCCGACCGGCGACGGACGCAACAAACCCGACCTGGTCGCGCCTGGCGAAAAGATCATCTCCTGCGCTTCAACGAAACCCGCCGCGCCAGGCGACGCCGCGACCGCCGGCAATCCATCGCCCGCCGCCGCAGTTGGCCAGCCGACACCTGCTGTTAATGTCGCGCCCGCGAGCGCACCCGCTGCGCTCAGCGCCAGTCCCACTACAGCGCCCGTTTCAACGGCGGCGGCTCCGGCCACTGCGCCGACGCCGACAGCGGACGCGGTCAGCGAGGTGATTACGGACCAGTATCAGGAGATGAGCGGAACCAGCATGGCCGCGCCGCACGTCTCCGGCGTGATTGCAGCTTTTCTGTCGGTGCGACGCGAATTTATTGGCAAGCCCGAAGAGATCAAACAGATTTTCATCTCGACGGCCACTGACCTGAAACGCAATCCCTATTTCCAGGGACACGGCCTGGTTGATCTGATGCGCGCCATTCAGTCCGTGTAGCCGCCTGCGCACATCCTCAGACCACGAGAAAGAGAGGATCTCATGACGCAACTTTCAGGCATCCCCGCGTTTGAAATTCAGTTCGACAAACAGGGCAATGTCTTCAACCCCGCAGAGCCGCAGCAACTGCTCAACTTTCTGAACCAGAGTTCCACGACTGACCTGCTGCTGATTTCGCACGGCTGGAACAACGACATGGCCGATGCGCGCGACCTTTATCAGCGCTTCTTTGCGCGGGTGCGCGCCGTGCTTGACAGCGGCCAGGCATCGGCGCTCGCCGGACGCGAGTTCGCCATCGGCTGCATTCTGTGGCCGTCAAAAAAATTCACCGATCAGGAACTGATTCCGAGCGGCGCAGCCGATGCCGGTGGCGTGGTTTCAGACGACGACCTGGCCGCGCAGCTTGACAGCCTCAAGGGTTATTTCGATCACCCGGACGCTAATCACCTGCTCGATCAGGCAAAGGAACTGATTCCGCTGCTCGATGTCAGCAGCAATGCCCGCACGCAGTTTGCCGATCTGATCAGGCGGCTGCCCGGCAAAGATGCGATCTATTCTGACGATGCTTCGGATGTGTTCTTTGAACTGGATGGCGATGACCTGCTCAACCTGCTGAAAAGCCCCGTGCTGCCTGACGATTTTTCAGCAGACCCTGAAGGCGGTGCGGCTGACACGGTGGCGCCGCAGGCCACCGGCGACGAAGGCGGCGCGGCAGGCCTCGGCGATCTGCTGAGCGGCCTCAAGGCGGGCGCGCTGAAAATCATCAACTTCACGACCTATTACCAGATGAAGGAACGCGCCGGGACGGTCGGGCGCAACGGAGTCAATCCGCTGCTGCGGCAGATTCGCACGCAGTTTCCGCTGCTGAAAGTTCATCTGATCGGTCACAGCTTCGGCGGGCGGCTCGTCACGGCGGCCACGCTCGGCCCTGACAATCAGCCTCCGGTCATCGTTCATTCGCTGACGCTGCTGCAGGCGGCGTTTTCGCACAACGGATTTGCCGTGAACTTCGACGGCAAAAATACCAACGGCTTCTTTCGTCGCGTAGTCACCAGGCAGCAGGTGTCAGGCCCGACCGTCATCACCTGCACGAAAAATGACAAGGCCGTCGGCAAAGCCTATCCGATAGCTTCGGCGCTGGCCTTTGAAGCCGCTGCTGAAATCGGCGATGCCAATGATCGTTTTGGCGGCATCGGTCGCAACGGCGCGCTCGTCAAATTCACCCCCGAAGCCAGCGACGGCACGCTGCTGCCGGTGGGCAGTGCATATCAGTTTCAGGGCGGACGACTGTTCAATCTGAACGCTGACGCAATCATCACCGGCCACAGCGACATCTGCAAAGATCAGGTCGCCTGGGCCTTGCTCAAATCAATTGCGACCACCTGAGCGCCCCGACCAGATCACTTCACCAGGCAGGTGAAGCAGAAAAGAGATGAAAAGGGGAAGAGGCGCCGGGGAAAAAAGGTGAAAAGGTGACGCACACAAGCGGCCACTCAGCAGTTCTTTGCTGCTGCTTCGCCACTTCCTTCTTCCCTGCGCGTTCATTGTGCGCTTCGTGATGAAAAGTTTTCACGGTCCGCTTCATCACAGCGTCAGGGTTGCGTTATCCTGCGTGGCGCAATTCGTTGTAAGCCCAACCGCTGACCAACTGCTGAAAGGATCCGTCACCATGAAAACTCTGGCTCGCCTCGCCCTTTGTTTGCTGCTGCTGCCTGCGGTTCAGGCCGCGGCGCAGGACATTCCTTATTTCACCACCGACTTTCCGCCGCAGGAATTCGCGCAGCGGCGCGAACAGGTTTATGCCGCCATCGGCACAGGCGCGCTGGCCGTCATTCAGGGCGCGGCTTCACCGGCGGGCTACACGCGCTTTCGCCAGAGCAACGAATTTTATTACCTCTGCGGCATCGAGGTGCCGCACGCTTACCTGCTGCTTGACGGCACAACGCGCCGGGCCACGCTCTATCTGCCGCATCGCAACGAAGGCCGCGAGCGCAGCGAGGGCAAACTGTTATCCGCCGAAGATGCCGATGAAATAAAAAAGCTGTCGGGCATTGATGCCGTCGCAGGCATTGAATTGCTCGGTGAACATCTGTCGCGTCAGGTGCGCGGCGCCGCGCGGCAGCTTTACACGCCATTCATGCCCGCTGAAGGTTTTGCGATGAGCCGCGACCTCGCGTTGCGGGCGGTGGCTGATTATGCCGCCGACCCGTGGGATCAGCGGTCTTCACGCGAAGGCGCCTTCATCGGCCTGCTGCGCACACGCTTTCCGCAGTTTGAGATCCGCGACCTGTCACCGACCCTCGATCAGTTGCGCCTGATCAAAAGCGAGCGCGAACTGGCGCTGATTCGTCGCGCTACGCACCTCGCGTGCGCGGCGCTGCTGGAAGCGATGAAATCAACCGGGCCGGGAATGATGGAATACGAACTCGACGGGCTGGCGAAATTCATCTATTACCGCAACGGCGCGCAGGGCGAGGCCTATTATTCGCTGATTGCGAGCGCGAGCAATGCGTGGTACCCGCATTACAACGCCGGCAAACGGCGCATGCAGGACGGCGATTTTCTGCTCATGGATTTCGCGCCCGACGTGGCTTACTACATGAGCGACATCACGCGGATGTGGCCGGTCAACGGCAGGTTCAGCCCGTGGCAGCGCGAACTGTACGGTTTTTATCTGGACAGTTACCGCGCGATTCTCCAGGCGATTCGTCCCAACGTGGCGGTGACGCAGATTATGAGTGAAGCTGCGCAGGAGATGGACCGGATTCTCGCCCGCTCGAAATTCTCAAAGCCTGCCTACGAACGCGCCGCACAGCGGTTTGTGGCGGGTTATAAGGAATCAGCGAAACGCGGTCGCCTGGGTCACTGGGTCGGGATGGCCACGCACGATGTCGGCAATGGCGACGGGCCGTTGCGCGCCGGGATGGTCTTCACGATTGAACCCGCCCTGACCGTGCCGGAAGAGAAAATTTACATTCGCCTCGAAGATCTGATTATCATTCACGCCGACCGCGCCGAGATCGTTTCTGCTTACCTGCCGATGAAAATTGACGAAATCGAAAAGGTCATGCAGTCAGACGGCCTGCTCAAAAAATATCCGCGCGCGACTGAACCCGGACAGTAAATTCACCGCAGCGTTTCATCAGGCTGGAGGAAGCGCCACTTCCCTTCCGGCAGATTCCCCAGCCTGATGTTCCCAATCCGCACGCGCTTGAGGCCCAGCACCGTCAATCCGACGAGTTCGCACATCCGGCGAATCTGTCGCTTGCGCCCTTCCCTCAGCACAAAGCGCAACTGCTCACGATTGAGCCAGGTCACGCGCGCCGGTTTGAGCGGTTTGCCGTCAAGCTGCAAACCCTGTCTGAGCAGTTGCAGCCTGTCATCCGGCAAGGCCCCGGCCACGCGCACGATGTATTCCTTTTCAACCTGGCTCTGCGCGCCGACAATCTGCTTTGCGATGCGGCCATCCTGCGTGAATAACAACAACCCCTGCGAATCAATGTCGAGCCGTCCGGCCACCGCCAGCCCTTTGAAATGCTCTGGCTTCAGCTTCGGTTTCGGCTCACCGAACTGATGCGCCGGGGTGATGAGCGTAATCGCCGGCTGATAAGGCGGCTCAGGCTGCGCCGAAACATAGCCGACAGGTTTGTTGAGAATGATGGTCACCAGGGCGCGCTGCTGCTGCCGCGCTTCAGCGGCCAGCGTGATCGTCGCCGCCGGTGAAACCTTTGTGCCGAGCTGACTGACCACCGCGCCATCAACCAGCACCAGGCCGCGCTCAATGAAACTGTCAGCTTCGCGCCGCGAACACAGCCCGCGCTGCGCCATCAGCTTTGACAGACGAATCGGTTCATCGTTCATCATTCGTGGTGAAACTCATTCGCCCTGCGCCGTTCGTTTGAAAGGCCAGGTGAATTGCGGGATGAAGCCTTTCGGATAGTTTGGCAGGCTGACGCCGTATTTCTGCGGCCATTTGCTGCCGGGCAGATAAAACGAGCCGAACAGGCGATCAATGAAGGAAAAGAAGACTGCGTAATTCGTGTTGTAAGCCACCGGGTCATCGGCGTGATGCCAGTGATGAAACTGCGGCGTCGAGATCACATACCGCAGCGGCCCGAACTTCCAGTTCACATTGGCGTGAATGAAGACCGCGTGAAACGAGATGATGACGATGTAAACCGCAAACGCCGCCGGCGTAATGCCGAGCAGATAGACCGGAATGAATGAGATCGAGCGCGTGATGAAAATATCAATGAAATGCGTCCGCGACCCGGCCATCCAGTCCATCGCTTCGGTTGAATGATGAATCGAATGAATGCGCCAGAGCGGGGCGATTTCGTGAAAGGCCCGGTGCGCCCAGTATTGCGCCAGGTCTGTGAGCAGCAGCGCCACCAGCACCTGCACGACAAACGGCAGCGCCTGCACCGTCGCGTGAAAGCCCTGCAATCCGAGTCCGCCAAACAGCAGCGTCGCCGGGGCCTGTGTGATGATGCCAAAGACCTGCACCAGCAGATGACTGAGCGCAAAGTAAGTCAGATCGGTCTTCCATTCACGGTGCAGCGTGCGCTGCTGCGCAATCTGCGGAAAGATCGCTTCAAGCGGAATGAAGATCACCGCCAGCATGACGAGATCAAGCACCAGCCAGTCCAGCCCGATGGGAAACGGCGTGTCGTGCACTTCGCCCGTTTGCACGTTCCAGCCGCCCAGCAGAATCGCCAGCCCCGAAAACAGCACACCCGCAAGCGCCAGCCGCTTCTGCCGACTCAGCAGAAAGCTGACCAGTGCGAGAATGAACGAGGCGATCAGCAGAATCATCAGCACCGTGCGAAACACCGCGACCGGGTAAGCCTGCCGCAGATCAGGCGTCGTCAGCCACGACGGAAACAGAAAGCACAACACTGCGATCAGCGAAATCACGCCGAAAAAGACCGACAGGTAACCGCTGATTCGCCCCTGCCCGAACGACTGCGCAAAATCCTGCTTGACTGGCATCACTGACCTCCTGCAATTCATCCACGAAGCTGCACGAAGAAACACGAAGTGAAGAAGAGATGACAAGGTGAATAGTTCGTCAACACAGTGATCTGACACTTTCCTTTCCGACATTTTCCTTTTTGCCTTGTCTTTAAAAGAAAATAGGGGAAAGGAAAATGTCAGATCACTGTGTTGACGAACCAGTGAACAGAAAATTTATTCGGCGGCCTCGCGGCTGCTTCTTCGTGCTTCTTCGTGGATCAGATTTTTATGACCCGGCGCTTACTGCGGTTCGGCAAACAATCCGAAATCGCTGAGGCACGGACTCGCGGCGGCTTTGATAATGCGCAATCTGACTTTGCGCGTCGTGACACGTGCGCCGCGCAACAGTCGCTGCGCGCCGATGCTCGTGCCTGTGCCGAATTCAGACCAGCCGCCATCGCGCCAGACATC
>CAYWDW010000320.1:0-6346 GCA_964457105.1 uncultured Heliobacteriaceae bacterium | reverse complement strand
GGTTCAGCGCTGAACCGGAACTGGCCTGAAGCAGTTTGATTAAGGATTCAGTCAGTACGTATGCCCGTTTGACTATTCAACTGATCCCACTGGCTTCAGGTGCAAAAGATATGCCGCCGGAAAAGTCCGGCAACATCCCGCAATTTCGCGGCTGCCTGCATGCCGCTGAGTGATTTCACTCTGACCGTGGGGAGCCTTGCACAAACTGAGCGTCACGTCTGCAATTCAGGCGGCACGGCTTCGGCGCGGCTTTCGGCCAGCACGAAGCTCGCGGGTTTGAGCGGACGCGCAATCAGCACCGGGCACGAAGCCTCGCGCAGGATCTGATCGGCATTCGAGTCGGCCAGTTCGCCCTTGTCGAAACCCGCGCCGCTGAAGCCCAGGCAGATCAGATCAACCTCGTGTTCTTCAGCGTAACCGAGAATTTCACGCCACGCTGCGCCCGTTCTGGCGGCATAGCGAATATCGCAGTGCTGCGCCGCTTCGGCGGGCACGGCTTCTTCCAGCCGGCTGATGGCTTCCTGAAAATCGCTGTCGGCCAGCAGCATCGCGCCGGCGGTGTCGGCAGGCTCCGGCGATGACGAGGACGCCATCACGTGCAGCAGGTGCAGCGTCGCGTCGAATTCGTGCGCGAGCGACAGCGCAAACATCAGCGCAGCTTCTGAATCGGTCGAGAAGTCACAGGCCATCAGAATGCGGCGCAGCACAATCTCCCTGATGCTGCCAGCCACCCATTCACGTTCGCGGGGATGCGTCACCAGCACCGGACAGGGCGCCTGATGACAGACCGCTTTGGCAGTCGAACCAAGCAGCGTGGCCGCATAGGAGCGATGCCGCGAACGCATCACGATCAGATCAGCGCGCCGCTCCGCCGCTTCGCGCGTAATGACCTCTGCGGCTTCACCAGCCACAATGATCGGTTCCCATTGCGGCAGTTCCGCCGTTGGCACATCACGGCTGGCCTGCGCCCTGACGGCAGTGGCCATCTCACGCTCAATCTGCGCGCGCAATTCATCGGTCAGCGGCGCTGATTCAACGGCGTGACAGATCAGCAGCTTCGCCCTGAACGCCCGCGCCAGCGCGAGCGCATAGAGCAGCGCTTCTTCAGAATCGAAGGTAAGATCGGTCGAACAGAGAATGCGTCCAATGGTCTTCATGGCTTCTCCGGATTCAGAAATTCAAGACTGCCCGGCCCGGCGGTGCGTCAGCCGCCGATGGTTCTGACCGTACTCGCCTGCGGCCCCTTGTCGCCCTGCTCTTCGACAAAGCTGACTTCGGTGCCGACGGTGATTCGTTCAAAACCGTCATTGAGGACGCTGTTGCGATGAAAATAGACCTCCACGCCATCGGGCGTTTCCAGAAAGCCGTAACCTGCTTCAGGAAAGACGCGGCTGACGCGCGCGTGCAACGCTGGTTCGTGATATTTCACCGCGCCCTGCCGCCTGCGCGCGTGATCCTGCAACCGGCGGCGCGCGGCGCTGAAGGCGTCACGAATGACCACATACAGGTCCTTGTACGGAGTTCCGACTTCCTGTCCCTTGATGCGCCGCGTCCCGGCAGTCTGCTGAATTGAACTGTGCAGGCTCGGTGCCTGGTTGATGACAATCTCTCCGCCGGGCACGGTCAGATCAAGCCGCAGATGAAATCGCTTGCCGCGCTGACGATGCTGATGCGGCATCTCAACCACCACCCGGCATCCGATCAGCCGGTCATAAAATTCTTCAAGCTTTGCCACCTCCTCGCGGATGCGCGCTTCAACGGCCCCTGATGATTCCATGTTGCGAAAAGTGATTTGCACCGGAAGTTCCATAATCCAATCTCCGAAAATGACCACCGGCCCCCGCACCGCGCGGCGGACCTGATGATCGGAATGTCTGTAATTTTTCCGGATTTGACCGGACCCCATTATCCGCCCGCCGGGACGCTTTATTCAACAAACCTCGCCACAAAAACCGGGCAGGGCGCGTCCTGCGCGACTCTGGTGGAAACGCTGCCCAGCATCTGATGTTTCAGGTCGGTTTCGCCGGTCGCACCGAGGACGACCAGGTCATATTCTCCCCTTTCGATTTCACTCAGAATCTCCAGCGCCGGATCGCCTTCGGCAATCACGGTGCTGGCCGACAAACCGTATCTTTCCAGCGTGCCGCGCGCGTGTTCAAGCACCGCTTGCGCTTCGCGCCGCAGTTCACCATCAAAGCCGTCATCGCCGCTGCCGCCGTCGTAGTCGGCGGCGGCTGACGGATAATCGAACCATTCACGATCCAGCCCCAGATGAATCCAGGGCGTTTCGACAACGTGCATCAGCGTGACTTCCGCCGTAGCGATGCGCAGGGCTGAAACCATCAGCTTCAGCGCGTGTTCCGAAGCCAGCGAACCGTCCACCGCCGCCAGCACGCGCCAGTTTTTGCCCTCGGTCAGCTCCCGGCCCACGAGGACTGTGCCCGGCGCTGCCGCCACCACGCGCGTGGCCGTCGGCCCCAGGCCCGGCAGGTGGCGCGAATATTTATCGTGCGCGCCAACGACCGTCAGATCGTAATCGCCCGCGAGTTGCGAAATGACCCGCGCCGGTGAACCGATCTCGACTCTGATGTCAGCCTGAATGCCCTGGGCTGCGAGCGCCGCCTGGGTGTGAACGAGCATCTGCCGGGCCTCAGCGGCGATCTGTCGGCGATAAGCTGCGACGAGGCGGGCGTTGCGGCGGTCGGGCGTCATTCGGCGGGATGGCAGGAATTCGGGCGCGACACACAGCAGGTCGAACTGATTATCGCCCCGGCGCAACAGGCGCTGCGCCGTGCGCAGGGCCGTTGTCGCCTGAGCTGAACCATCGGTGGCGAGCAGCACTTTCATCCTGGGCCTCCGTTCATTTCAGCGAGCCTGTGACTGCGCCGCGCATTTCACGCAGCGGCTGGCATAGGGCAGCGCCATCAGACGTTTGATGGCAATCTGCCCGCCGCAGATTTCGCACACGCCGTATTCGCCCCGATCCAGGCGCGCCAGCGTCACCTGAATCTGCTGTAATTCATTCCTGATCGAATCATCCAGCGCCGCCAGCACTTCATCGTTTTCGCGCTGCACGGCCTGTTCAGCAAAATCGGCATTGAGCGGTTCGCGGGTGTGTCGCACATCCTGGGTGATGCGGGCCAGCCGCTGGCTGATCTCGTTGCGCCTGCTCACGAGGCGTTCCCTGATTTCCTGATATTCGTTCATCACAGTCCTCCTGTCAGCGTCCGCTCGATTCATCCGCTCAGTCCCTGATGCTGACACTTCAGCAGGCACGAAGGGTGCAAGTCGCGTTCCCTGTCCGCTGCCGACCGGTCCGTGCGGGATTCGTCGCAATCGGCTGGGGAAATCGCTCATTCAATGCGGGACTTTACACAAACACAGCGCGCGCGGGACCAGCAAGTCCTGTCTTCGCTGCGGCTGAAACGATGGCATATTTGTTGCCCTTGAAATATGTACCGCCAGTCAATTGAATCGCGTGTCAGGTGACAGTCGGCGTCGGCAGTCACGCCTGAGTGTCGGCTGGCGCACACTGTTTTTCCAGGCTTCGGCTGGCGGTTGTGTGTGCGGAGTTACCTCCGGTTCAGCGCCGGAGACAACATTGAAAGCGAGGAACATTATGCAGTCACAGGCAATCCAGAAAGCAGACCCGAAAGCAGACCCGAAAGCAGACCGGGAGAGTCCGATTTTTGTTGAAGCTGAAAAGTTGTTTGAGCAGATGAAAGAGTTGTCACAGACCGTCGCCCGGCGCGCCTATGAACTCTTTGAAGTTCGCGGACGCCGGATTGGTGATGAACTCAGCGACTGGTTTCGCGCCGAAGCAGAACTGATGCGCCGCCTGCCGGTTGAACTCAGCGAGACGGCTGAACAGATCGTGGTGCGCGCCGAAGTGCCCGGTTTCAAGGCCGGTGAAATCAAAATCAGCGTCGAACCTGAACGCCTGATGATCAGCGGCGCGGCTGAGCAGAAGCAGGAAGAAACGACTGTGCAACCGGGCTGGTCAGAGTTTCGCTCGGCGTGTTTCTGCCGCCAGCTTGAGCTGCCCGCCCCGGTTGATCCGAACAAAGCGGCGGCGACGCTCAAAGACGGCATCCTTGAACTGACGATGACCAAAGCCGCGCCGGAACAGGCGGTCAACGTCGCCGTCACAACCGCCTGAGCAGTTCAGGCGACGGCCTCCCTGCCGGTGATTTCACTGAGGCATTTGCCGACAATGGCCGACCGTCGGGGTTCGATGTCAGGGCTGAGGCGTGCCAGCACCTGCTGTTCGAGCAGTTCCCGAATGCGGTGGACGCGAATCTTCAGCGCATTGACTGAAATGCCCAGGCGTTCGGCCATCTTCCGGCGGCAGCGAATCCGGTCACAGCCGCGCTCGCAGTGATGATATTCCAGCAGCAGCCTGCGGGTTTCAGGCGGCAGTTCGCGCAGGCACTCGTCCAGCTTTTCCAGCATTTGTTCCTGCTCCAGCCGGGCGCACTCCTGCTCGGCCAGGCGCAGCGGATCACCAGCCGACAGCGCGACCGGATGCAGATCCTGAAGCGCCAGAAAATGATGTTCGCAGCATTCCACATATTCGCGCAGCACGTTGCGGGCCACCCCGTAAAAATATAACAGCGGCTCGGCGGTGCGCAGCGTTTCGCCGCCTTTGATTCTGAGGGCCACCCGGTTGATCGTTTCGTCCGCCAGTTCCTCGCTGATCTGACACCCCCGGTACACAAAAAACATCCTGAGCTTCCGGCGCAGCGTCAGGTATTTTTCACCGGCCTGCTCCCAGTCGGCATCCAGCAGCGTCAGCAGCCGCGCAAAGGCTTCGCTGTCAAGCGCCGTCCGGTCGGCCCGGTAATACCGCACGCGGGGCGATGGCGGCTCAGGCGGCGGCCTGAGCGCCGGGAATTTTCGCGCGACCTGTCGCAGCGGCAACGGTTGAGCGGGAGCCTGAAACTCAGCCTGCATCACCTTTGCCGCCCTCGCCCCGGTCAGCGAATGGCCGCAGACCTGCGGGCAGCCGACGGTTTCCTGAAAATGAATCTGACCGGTTTCGACCAGCCGGTAAATTTCGCGTGAACTGATGCCGGTCAGCGTCGCGGCCTCTTCGGGCTTCATCCAGTTGACGGTTCCGGCACAGTCGGCACACCAGCCGCGCGCCGTTTTCCGGCTGCGAATAAACAGTCGCTGCTTTTTCTCAATCACAATCTCGGTTCGGTGTTTCTTCATCTCGTGGCCTCTGTTTTTGTCAGCTTCTGCCAGGCGTGGTAGATTGTGTTGCCTGTCAGACACAGCGCATCAGTCATCGTGGTCTCTGCATCGTGGTCTCTGCTCTGACGGCAGCATCAGCCGGCGGGGATAAAAAGTCTTGAAAGCGGCACTCAAAAACTTATCAAAGATTCCTGAAATAATTTATGGGCAACCGGATCAGCCATTTGTATGAGTTCGGCCCGTTTCATCTGGACGCGGCTGAAAGGGTTTTGCGGCGCGACGGCCAGGAAGTGCCGCTGACCCCGAAGACCCTCGACATCCTGCTCATCCTGGTTGAGCACAGCGGACGGATTCTGGAAAAACGCGAACTGATGGATCGCGTCTGGCCGGACAGCTTCGTTGAGGAAAGCAATCTGACGCAGCAGGTTTCGACTCTGCGCAAGGCAATGGGTGACACTTCCGGCGCGCCGGAGTTTATTGAGACGGTGCCCAAACGCGGCTACCGCTTCATCGCTGTAGTCAGGGAAATCAGCGAATCCGACACGGACCTGCTGCTCGAAGCGCAGACCAGCACCAGAGTCATTATTGAGGAGGAGGTTCACGCCGAGACCGAAACCGCCTGGCGCAGGCTGCTGGTCGGCCAGTTTCCGGGCGCGCTCGTGCGGCGCTGGCCGCCGCTGGCCGCCGTGCCGCCCGTGCCGCTGATGATCGGCGGGCTGACGCTGTGCCTGCTGCTGGTCTGGACGATGGCTTTTCGCCCGGTCGGCACGATCACCCGCCAGCCGCTCAATCTGAATCTCACGCAGCTTTACAGCGTCAAAAATTATGACAACTCCAATTTCAGCAGCGCGCGGTTTTCGCCCGACGGCAGGATGATTGCCTTTGAAGTGCCTGGCGAGGGTCAGAATATCTGGATTATGCAGCCCCAGGGCCGGTTGCCGGTGCGCATCACCAAAGACAAATGGCACGATGCCAGCCCGGTCTGGTCGCCTGACGGAGAGCAGATCGCCTTCGTCTCCAATCGCAACCATGAAATCGGCATCTGGGTCGTACCCTTTCTCGGCTCCTCGCCAAGCCTGCTCAAAAGACTGGGCAACAAAACGCTTGAAACCAGGAAAGTGACCCCCGTCCTCAAAGCCTGGGCCAGGGA
>CAYWDW010000319.1:0-6349 GCA_964457105.1 uncultured Heliobacteriaceae bacterium | reverse complement strand
CGCTGTTCAATTCGTCTTTGCGCTATGCCGTCTGAAAAGCTTCGCGCAGGCGACGCGCCACGATTTCAGCTTCGCCCGGCTGCATCATCCAGACGCCGAATCGCAGTTCTTCGTCCGGCCCTGACGGCCCGAAGGAATAAGCCGGCACGGCTTCGATTGATGGCTCGCCATCACGCAGCCGCTGCCGCGCCTGTTCGGCAGAAAAGCCGAGCCGGTCACGCTGCCAGGTGAGCATCAGATGCGGAACGTGATTCGCAATCGGCGGCGTGAAAATTTCAGCTTTGAGGCTGGCGATGTCCGCTACGCTGTCAGCGAGCAGATGCACGCGACGGTTCCATTCATTTTCTTCAGCAGCCACGTCACGTTTCAGATACAGCTCAACTGCCGCAAGCAGGCCAGCGATGACTTCCCGGCTCACCTTGAAGCCGCGTCCGAGGCTGTCGCTGTTGGGCGAGCAGTTCAGTTTTGCAGCTTCGATCAAAGCGCGGCGACCCAGCAGCAACCCGGCATTCTGCGGCCCGCGCAGCCCCTTGCCGCCTGAAAAAGTGACGAGGTCAAAGCCCATCTTCGTATACTTCGACAGATGCTCAGTCGGCGGCACGTCAGCGGCGGCATCATTGAAAGTCGGAATGTTGTGCTGCCTGCCAAGCGCAACAAACTCGGCGGCGTTGAGCTGTCCCTTCGGTTCGTTGTCATTGAAAAACAGCAGCATCGCCGTGCGCTCGCTGATCGCGCGTTCAAGCTCGGCGGCGGTTTCGATTTCGACAAAGCGCACGCCGCAGTTGCGAATCGCGTGGTCATACATATAACGGTGCGACTTCTGAATGATGACTTCGCTTTTGAGTCCCGTCAGATCGGGCAGTTGCCTGACGGCCTGAACATCGCTGCCGGTGATGCATGCTGCCGTGCCGATGGTCAGCGCCGCCGCCGCGCCTGACGTGACCATTGCCGCTTCGCAGCCGATGAGTTCAGCCAGGCGCCTGCCCGCCGCGTCCTGCAATTCATCGAGCCGGACAAAGCGCGTGGCCGCCTGATTCATCGCCTCAATGACTTCAGGATGCATCAGCGATGCGGTCAGGACGGTGTAGGTCCCGGCGGCATTGATGAACGAACGCACGCCGAGTTCAGCGAACAGATCACGCTGACCAGGTGACACAGCCTGCAACGCTTTGTCAGAAGGAGCCTGCGACATATGCGGAATAATGATGAAAAGTGATGTGAAAAAAATGTGGCCTGCCTTACTGCCTGCGACCAGTGAATGAAACTGGCCAGACCTTACGCTGTGCTTCTTCGGCTTGTCAAGGTTGCAGTCCCGTGCGCTGTTGCCGACTGGCCGCTGGTCCGTATAATCACTGCCGCTATGATTCACTTCCTGCTGATTGCGAGTCTGATTCTGACGATGAACATAACTGCTTCACCTCAGCGCAAAGTCATCGTGCCGGTCAATGGCGCGAAGCCTGTTGGCCCGTACAGTCCCGGCCTGCTGGCGGGCGATTATCTGTATCTGTCCGGTCAGGGCGTGCGCGACGCGAGCGGCAACGTGCCTGAAGGCCTGACCGCGCAGACCCGGCAGTGTCTCGAAAACGTCAAGGCCATTGTCGAAGCCGCCGGGTTGACGATGCAGCACATCGTGCATATGCAGCTTTATCTTGAGCGCGTGAGCGACCTGCCCGAAGTTGATCGCATCTATGCGGCCTACTTCCCTGCGGCTCCGCCCGCGCGCGTCGTCATCGGCACGGCGAAGATGCCGACCGATACGCCGGTTGAAATGACCGCCGTGGCCGTGCGCGATCTGAAGCTGAAAAAGGTCGTGCCGCTCAAAAATCTGAAACCGCTCGGACACGCCAGTTCCGCCGTGGCGACCGGCAGCCGCATCTATCTGTCCGGCGTTTATGGCCCAACGCACGCTGAAGCTGAAGCCGCTTTGAAGCAGGTGCTGAAGGAGGCGAAGCTCAGCTCGGAGCAGGTCATTTTTCGCAATGATTATGGCACGTCGGCTTCGGCGATGATCCCGATGCACGCTCTGCCCGATCAGATGCAGGCCGCGATTTCAGCCATTGCCGTGAAGAAAAAGCCGACCACCAGAGAGGCATCGGCTTTCTGTCGCGCCGATGGCAAAACGATTTTCTGCACCGTGCAGACCGGCGCAGATGACGGCGCAAAGACTGTCGCCGATCAGGTCAGAGCCGTCATGCAGCAGCTTTATGCCGGACTTGAAAAACACGGCGCAACGCTGTCACAGATCACAGCGACGAATGTTTATCTGGATGACATCCGGGAGTTCAAGGCAATGAATGAAACCTACGCTTCGTTCTTTCCCGGCCTGCCACCGACGCGCACCACCGTGCAGCCCTTCGCCGTGCAGGGCCGCGCTCCGCTTGTTCGCATTTCAATTGTCGCAGTCAAAGAATAGAAAGGAACCCCGATGAACCCGCAACGCCGAAAAATCCTGAAAGCCGCCGCCGTCACCGCTGCCGTCCCCGCCTCAGTCGCCGCGCAGGACAAAGCGCAGAAAAAGGTTCACTACCCCGGCGGCAAAAAACCGGTCCGCCAGCCCGGCGCTCAGCCGCCGCTCTTTTCCGGTGCCGTGTCATACGGCAACCTGCTTTACATCGCCGGCAAGGGCGCACACTTCCAGGGCGACATCAAGGCGCATACGAAGCATGTGCTGGACGAAATCGAGCGGGAACTGACAAACGCCGGTTCTTCGATGAACAAGGTTCTCAAATGCAACGTCTACCTCGCCGATGGCAAAGACTATCAGGCCATGAACGAAGTCTTTCGCGGACGCTTTGGCGATGAACCGCCCGTGCGCACGACGATTGCCGCCGCGTGGATTCCCGGCGATTCGCTGGTTGAGATTGATGTGATCGCTTACATCTGACGCCTGCTCAATCAGACGCCAAAGGTCGCCATGAAGAAAGCTCTCAGACACCGCCGCGGCACTTCGGCGGCGGTGTCTCTCAGCAACCCGCACGATGCTTATTTCAAGAGTCTGCTCGGTCAGCGTCGCCTGGCCACAGAATTCCTGCGGCATTACCTGCCCAAAGAAATCGTCGCTGAACTCAGGCTGGACACAGTTGGGGAAGTCAAGGATTCATTCATCAGTGAAGGGTTGCACGAATATTTCTCAGACCTGATCTGGCGGGTCAAACGCCGCACTGGCGCTGAGGCGTATGTTTATCTGCTGCTCGAACACAAGAGCGTGCCGGAGAAATGGACGGCGCTGCAACTGCTGGGCTATGCCGTGAAGCTGTGGGAACAGACCAGGGAATCCGGCGCTGAGCGGTTGCCGCTGATTATTCCGGTCGTGCTTTATCACGGTCGGCAGCCCTGGAAAGTCAGCCTCAATTTTCTGCATCTGGTGGCAGGCGCCGAACCCGGCGCGTGGCGGCGTTACGTCCCCGATTTCGAGTATTATTTGTGCGACCTGTCGAAGTATGATGATGACCAGATCACTGGCGCCGCCGAGTTGCAGGTCGGCCTGATGATGATGAAGTATATTTTCAGCCGGGAACTGGATGAACGACTGGAAGAGATTGTCAGCCGGTTGCAGGGCTTGCCGAACGCGCAGTTACGCTCACAGCTTGTTCCGCTGGCGACATATGTCGCCGCGACACAGCGCGATCTGCCACCGGAGAGGGTCGAGCAGAAACTGACTTCAGCATTAACGAAAATGGGTGGAAGTATCATGCCAACACTTCTGGAAACATGGATTCAGAGAGGCCTGCAGCAGGGCTTGCAGCAGGGCTTGCAGCAGGGTTTGCAGCAGGGTTCGCAGGAGGGTCGCCAGGCGCTCATCATCCGCCAGCTCACGCGGCGCTTCGACAAACTCAGCGCGCGGGCCCAGGCGCAAATTCGTCGGTTGTCATTTGATCAGCTTGGACAGCTTGGCGAAGCGCTGCTTGATTTTGAAAAGGTCGCTGATCTGAATGCGTGGCTGCGTCAGCACAAGCCCGAACGCTGAAAGCTGCGGCTCGACCAGACTGACGATCTTTCCTGAAACCCCGATGGAGAAAATCCCTATGCGTCGTCGCACTTTTGTCCGGCTGCTTGCCGCGACTCCGCTGGCCGCCACGGTCACGCGCGCCGAAGATGTACCGCCATATCGCGTCGTCAGCAGTTACAAGCCCGCCGCCACGCCGGGGATGCCCGGCCCTTATCCCGGCAAAGTGATTTCCGTCAGATCGGCAAAGTGTCTGGATGAATCGGGTGACAAGGTCAACGCCGAAGTCGTGCGCGAAATGATGGAGCGCGGAATGTGCGCGCTGACCGGCAAAACAAAGGTGATTCAGGCCTGGCGGCGGTTCTTTACGCCCGCCGATGTCGTGGCCATCAAGGTCAATTGCGGCGGGCATCCCTGGGTCGTGTCATCGCACGAAGTCGTCGCTGAAACGATTCGCAATCTGATGACGGTCGGCATCAGACCGCAGCAGATTTATATCTACGAACGCTTTCAGAATCAGCTTGACGCCGTCAACTATGCGCCGCACGTGCCGGAAGGCGTGCAGATCGTCGCGGCGGAAAGGGCCAATCGCAACGCGGACCGGCAGGGTTATGACCCGGCCACTTATGTCGAAATTGATTTCTTTGGCGAAGAGGACACGCGCTCGAATCTGATGAAGCTGCTGTCGCAAACCGTCACGAAGATCATCAACATTCCGAACATCAAGGATCACGGCGCGGCGGGCGCAACGGGGTGCCTCAAGAACGTCGCTTACGGCAGTTTCTCGAACGTGGCGCGCTCGCATTACCGTGGGAACTCGCACACGCTGACTTATGTCGGCACGCTGGCAGCGGTTGAGCCGCTGCGGTCGCGCACCGTGCTGCAGATTATGGACGGGCTGCGCGGCGTCTGGCACGGCGGGCCGTTTGCGCCGACCAAACGATATGTTTTTTATCCGAAGCAGATGATGTTCGGCACTGATCCGGTGGCCATTGACCGGCTGCTGCTCGACATTGTGGATCAGGAACGCAAATCGCACGGCGCCATCTCCATCTGGGATCGGGACCCGAAATATCTGAAGGCGGATGACACGCGCGCCCGCGACAATGATCCGAACATCAACATCATCATCCGCGAACCGGGACACGTTGAATACGCGGCCAGGCTCGGCCTGGGCGTCAGCAATCTCAAAAAAATCCGGGTGAAGGAGTTTGAAGTATGAAGCTGCTGCTGCTGTTCATCACGCTGCCGCTGCTCTACTGGCCGCACGGCATTGATCGCGCGCCCGCGCTCCGGCAGGCCGGCATCGAACAAATCAGCGTGCCGCCTGAACAGGCCGCTGAATGGACCCAGGCCGGATTTATAACCACGCCGCTCAGCCCGGCGGAACTTACCGCGCGCACAAAGTTACTCACGCCCCGCACTGCGCCGCGCTCCGGGGTGGCCTCGCCGACTCGCGCGCCCTGGCTTGATGCCAACGGCTGGCTGATCGAACGCCACCGCGCAGATCGTTTTTATTACGACCTGCCGCCGGGCCGGGCCGCGCTCGCCGCGGCTGAGGCTTTTGCTTATGACGCTGACGCCGTGCTGAAAATTGATCCGGCTGATGTCGCGGAGTTTGGCAGGATGCTCGCCTTTCTGCGTGAAATCCCGGAACTGAAGCTGCCGACAGTGGCCGATTTCGCGGTCGTTGATGACGGCTCGCCGCTCACGGGCGAAGTCCTCAATCTGCTTTCGCGGCGCAATCTGCTTGTTCGCGTGGTCGCAGCGCCTTCATCACAATTCAGCCTCAACATCAGCCTCGGCACGAAAGAATACCCGCGCGAGGCGGCGGCTGATCCAAGCGCGTTTGCCCTGAAAGTGCGGCGTCAGCTTGGCGATGACCACAGATCGCTCCGCATTTACGGCAGCGAAACCGTGATCTGTCGGCTGACCAGTGATGGAAAACGGACAAGGTTGCACCTGCTCAATTACGGCGGACGCGAGATTGAAGGCCTGCGCGTGAAGTTGCGCGGCGCTTACGGCAAGGGCAGTGTCAAAGTATTTGGCGCTGACCGAATGGAACTGAGCGATTACCTGATGGCTGACGGCGCAACAGAGTTTTCAATTCCGCGCATGGGCATTTATGCAGTCGTTGATCTGACGACAAAGTGACCGGCAGCTCTCTTTTCATCTTTCTTTCAAATGCGCCAGCTTCCATCCGCTGCCCGCGTCAGGCAGAAAGAAAAAGACTTCAGTGCCGGGAAAGCGTTTCAGCAGCGCCCGGCTCCGCTTCACGCCAGCCACATAAAAAACATTGTCGAGCGCATCACCGGCAGTTCCGCTGCTCGTGATTACGGCCACACTCAGCACGCCCTGCACGGGCCGCCCGGCGCGCGGGTCCATAATGTGCGCGTAACGCAC
>CAYWDW010000318.1:0-6364 GCA_964457105.1 uncultured Heliobacteriaceae bacterium | reverse complement strand
GCGCGGGCTGCCAGCCCGCCGGATTGAGGTCGCCGAGTTAGACAAATGCGGGCTGGCAGCCCGCGCTCCAATGGTTTGGTGCCAGTCCTGACTTCTCAGCCTTTACCGCTTGGCCCTTTGCGTGCGGCTCTGGTCAGCCAGTCAATCAGGGCGCGCATTTCATCGGAAGCGGCGGCATCGCTGGTCTGAATCGTGCGGGCGCGGTCAGCATCTTTCACCGTGATTTCATATTGAAACTGATCGGGCTGATCGCCTGCGCCGGAAGCTTTGGTTGGCTGCTCGAACAGGCGGGCCTCATCAACCAGCCGGTTCAGCGTGCGAGCTTCGCGGGCGGGCAGTTGCGCCGAATCAATGTCGGTTTGCAGGCGAAGGCCCGCAAAGCCGCCCGTACGTGCAAAGTGAATGTGCATGACTTAACTCCCTGCGCCTGCCGCAAACGGTTTGCCCTTGCCGGTCGTGATGCCGACGGCGGCCCAGGCTTCGCGCACGGCCTGCTGTTCGGTCGTTCCGTAAAGCTGCCCGGCGACGGCGAAGGTCGCATCGGCGCAATCCTGAAACTGCGACTGTGTATCCAGTTTGTCGGTCAGCGTGACATACCAGATCGGCCCGGCCTTCTGCCAGGCGTAACCGCCGAGGCGCACGGCGAGTTCATAAAACGCCCGGTTCGGAATGCCGGAATTGATATGCACGCCGCCGTGATCGGCCTGGCCCCTGACGTAATGATCCATGTGCGCCGGTTGCGGGTCTTTGCCGATCACCGGATCGTCATAAGCTGTGCCTGGTGCCTTCATCGAACGCAGCGCGACGCCTTTGATTTTTTTCGTGAACAGCCCCGCGCCGATCAGCCAGTCGGCCTTTTCGACGGTCTGTTTGCGCGCATACTGCTTGACCAGCGTGCCGAAGACATCCGAGAACGATTCGTTGAGCGCACCCGGCTGATCCTGATATTCAAGGCCCGCTTCAAACTGCGTTACGCCGTGCGTCAGTTCGTGGGCAATGACCTCCAGGCATTTCGTGAACCGCTCGAAAATCTGCCCGTCACCATCGCCATAAACCATCTGCCGCCCGTTCCAGAAGGCGTTGTCGAAATCACGGCCATAATGCACGGTCGAATCCAGCCGCATGCCGCGATTGTCAATCGAGTTGCGCTGAAACACCTTCAGATAAAAATCGTAGGTTTTGCCGGCGCCGTCATAAGCTTCATTGACGGTTTTGTCTTTGACCTTCGCATTGCCTTCGCCGCGCACGATGCGGCCCGGCAGGCGCGTGCTGTGTCGCGCATCATAAATCGTGCGCCGTTTGGTGCCTGCCGGAGTGGCGGCAAAGGCGGCGATTTCTCCGATGACTTCGCGCTGCCCGCGCAGGCGGGAGGCGAGCGCCAGGTTTTCAAAGACCTCGGCCTTCTGCTTCGTCGTGCCGCTTTCGGCAACCTTGCGCAGAATGTGCGGTGGAATGATGCAGCAGACCGGATGTGAAGCATGGGAATGCATGATGTTGTCCTCCGTCAGCTCAAGGGCGGACATTGTGTGACCGTGCGATGGCAGCGATGCGCGATCTGACAGCAGACGGGGCGCGCGGACTGAAGATGCATCGCCATCACGAATGGATGAACTCGCAGCCCCGGCGAATTCATCGCTCACGGCTTGCCGGAGCAGCGACGGGCAGCCAGGCGATCCTGACCGGAGGCCTGATTAAAGCGGCGTTTCAGCGCGGCTGGATGCCTTTGTAGTCATCCTGATTGTGTGCCTGCGCCATCATCTCGTGCCTCTGCTCATGCGCTGTCTGGTTGAAAGTGGCCGCACTTTAATGCCGTCACCAGGCACTGTCAAGCACACGGTTCTGTCCCGCCTCGCGGCTTTCTCAACCGCGATTTTCATTGGCGTGGTCTCAGATGCTGATAAAGGTGGGGGCGGTGACGGCTGTGTAATCGGTCGCCTTGCGCGACAGGCGCGTGTAAAAGCCTGCGGCCCGCCCGCCGATCAGATAAACGCCAACGTTGGGCCGCAGGTCATCCTCGATTGGCGCGACTTCAAAATAACGCTGCGCGACCCAGTGGCGCGGAATCGCGGCGGCCAGCGCCAGCGCCCAGTCCGCGGGCTTCACAAACGGCCCGACCACCACCGAATCGCCCTCACAGCCGTAATCTGATTTGAGCACCCATTCCTCGCGCCGGAGCGTGGTCGCGTTCAGCGCGCTGAGCCGCCGCGTTTCAGGAATGTACTCGGCGATCCACGCGCTGGCCTGCGCTGAAAACAGTTCTCGATGCTCCCACATCAGCGCCAGCGAAAGTTTGTTCTGCGTCACGACCGCGCCGAACGGATTGACCACCGTCACGCGGCCTGCGCTTTCGGCTTCGAGCAGCAGCAGCAGTTCGCGCGCGAGCGGTTCAGCATCGGCAAATTCCTGCTGATTGCTCCAGATCGTTTCGCGCTCGCCCCACCAGTCGGTCTTGTAATGCCGCACGATCAGTTCAACCGGATGCTCAAAGACCGTCACGCGCCCGACGGCGTCCAGCCCCAGGTTGTAAGGCGAACCGATGATGACGCGGCAGCCGCGCGCTTCGAGCCACTGCCGGTAAATCGCAATCATGCTCAGGTCTTCAGGCAGGTCGGTCGGATAGATAATCGCTGCGCGCTCAGGCGCACCATCGCCGCACTGCATCACGAGCATCTGCCAGAACGCTTCAGCCAGTGCAGTATTCGGGTCGGTCGTGCCCGGATGATAAGGATGCAGCAGTTCATTGAGCAGCACCGCTTCGGCTTCGCCCGACGGCGTATCGGAATTCATCTCGCAGCTTCTGATGCGCCCGTCGCCGCATAAAAACAGATCAACCCGCGCAATCCCGTGCCAGCGCCCTTCAGCCGCCAGCCACATCGCTTTTTGAAACGGAGTCAGTTGAAAGAAATCATCGAGCAGATGCGGACGCTCAAGCACAATTTCGGCGAGTTCGTGATAAATCCAGCCAATGCGTTCAGCCGCCGTCCGCAAAGCATCAGCCTGCGGTGACGTGAGCACCAGCCCCTGCAACCGGAACCGCTCCGCCCCGCTCAGCCAGGGGTCAGAGATCATGCAGGTGCCATACAGCATCCGCGCAAATTCACCGTAATCAGGCAGGGCAGGCATTCAGTCAGCAAAAATCTGTGCGGGAGTGATGTTCAGAAAATCCAGTCCGGGCGCGGGCAGTTTGCGGCGGCCCTTGTGCTGTGTGCGGCGCGTGTACTGCCCGTCGGCGGGCGCGGTGTGAACCCAGACGCTTTTGTCGCGGCGATCAATCACCCAGTACGCGGGGATGTCGAGCGTGGCATAAATTTCAGGCTTGCTGATCAGGTCGCGGTCAATTTCGCTCTGGCGTGAAACCGAGATGACTTCGACCACGAGCAGCGCCGGCGGGCGGCGATTCGCGCGCAGATAATCACTGTAACAAACCGAAGCGTCAGGGCAGACATGATCCGGCCCCTTGACCCCCTGACTGACCCAGACCGCATGAAGTTCTCGCGGCACAGCATACCAGGCGCTGGAACCCATGACGCGGCAACCGAGCTTTTCAATCGCTGGTAAATGTTTTGCCAGCAGATGCTCAATACTCATTGTCTGTTCAATATGAAAAAAGTCTGGTGGTGGGGCCATCACAATTTCTCCGTTGATGAGTTCAAGGCGTTCGTCTGGGAGAAAGCGGGCGATTTCGGCGAACTCCTCAAGCGTGAACCGGCGCACCAGTGGTTGCCCGTTGCGGGTCTGTTCGGGCTGATGTTCAGTCGCTGGAAAAATGTCTTTGAGCGCGGCAGCCATAGTTCACCTCTTTCAGCTTACGGCGGAAACAAACGGGACGGTTTCGGCGATCAGTTCACGCAACGAGGAATGTTGTGGCTGAGTGGCGTAGATGATGATGTTGCTGTCGAGGAGCATCATAATTCACGACCAGGTAAAGGCCGGTCTTCCCGGCTTTCGCGCTGCCAGGCAACCGGATCGGAAATCTCTGACAGACTATTGCGCGCGGCCAGCCGATTCAGAATCGCGGCAATCCTTTCGGTTTGAGCCGGGCCTTTGATTTCCCGTGCCTCTTCAACAACCGTGACCAGAACAGTCAGCGGGCGATTCAGGTGCCCTCCTTCAGGTTCTTCATCAAGCCACTGAAGCTGATTGTTTTCAAGAATGGCGCGATAAGTTGGCAGCATAAATTGATCCTTTCACCTGGTTCTGGCAACAGCGACTGACAGTGCGCTGACTACGATACTCTTCGTCGCAGGCTGCCGACAAGGCTGCCTTGTTCACAGATTCTCAATCACCACCGGCTCCACTTCATCGGCCAGGTCAAAGCCGAAGACGCGCGAGTAAAACCAGAGTTCACCGTCGAGCGCGCGCTTGATGTTCGCCGCCTGGCGAAAGCCGTGCTGTTCGCCTTCAAAGGCGACGTAAGCGACGGGCAGGCCTTTTTGTCGCAGCGCGTCAACCATCATTTCGGCCTGATTCGGCGGGACGATTTTGTCTTCCAGCCCCTGAAAGAAAATCACCGGGACATTCAACTGCGCAACGTGAAAGATCGGCGAACGCGCAATGTACAGGTCACGCGATTCGGGCCAGGGGCCGACGAGGCTTTGCGTGTATCTGGCTTCAAATTTGTGCGTGTCTTCGTCGAGCGCGATCAGGTCGCTGACGCCGTAATAACTCGCTCCGGCTTTGAAAACATCTCTGAACGTGAGCGCGCACAGTGTCGTGTAACCGCCCGCGCTGCCGCCCGTAATCGCCAGCCGGTTGCCGTCAGCTTTGCCCTGGGCGGCCAGATACTTTGCGCCGTTCGCGCAATCGTCCACATCCACTACGCCCCAGTTGCCGCGCAATCGTTCCATATAATTGCGCCCGTAGCCGGTGCTGCCGCCGTAATTGACATCCAGCACGGCGATGCCGCGCGAAGTCCAGTACTGAATCTCCAGATTGAAAACAGGGAAGTGCTGCGCCGTCGGCCCGCCGTGACTCATCACCAGCAGCGGCGGCTTTTCGCCTGCGGGCGCCACGAAATCCTGATTGCGCGGCGGATAATAAAAGGCGTGTGCGGTCAGATTGTTTTCAGTCGGATATTCGATGGCCTGCGGCTGTGAAATGCAGCCTTCGTCAATCGCCAGGTTGCTTGAGCGACGCAGCGCCTCGAAAGTGCGCGCCGTCGGCTCGAACTTCACAATTGAATTCGGCTCGGTCGGCGAGGCGGCGGCAAAGACAGCGTAACGCGCGTTCGCTTTGACGCTGCCGATGCTGGTGTAGCTGGTTTCGATCTTTTCAAGCTCGCCCGCCGTCGTGTTGAGCAGGCCGAGGTGCGACGCGCCCTGTTCGATGTAAGCGCAGATGATCTGATCGGGCGTCAGAAAGGCATGGGTTGACATGCCGAAATTCCAGTACGGCAGCCCGAACTCGGCTTCCATCGGGCAAAGCGATTCGACCTTGTTCGCGCGGTAGCGATAAAGGTTCCACCACTTGTAACGATCAGAGACGAAATGCAGCACGCCGTCAGGCGACCACTGCGGCTGAAAGATCGAAGCGCCCAGGCCGCCGGCGATGATGTGCTGACTGCGCATCGTCCCGTCATCGTGCAGTTCAGCCAGCCACAGAAAACTTTCATCCCAGGGCATATTCGGATGCTTCCACGAAATCCAGGCGAGCTGCTTTCCGTCAGGACTGAGGCGCGGCGCTGAATAAAAATCATCGCCTGAAGCCAGCGTCTGCATCCGGCCTGAGGCGAGGTCAATGCTGATGATGGTGTTGACGGGTTCGTGACCGCCTGTGGTGTGATCTTCGTGCACGCAGATGAAACGCTGGCGCGCCCGGTCAACAATGCCGTCAGCGTAACGCAGCGCAGCGGCGGATTCAGGCGTCACGGGCTGCGGCTCCTGCCCGATGCGATGACGATACAACCGCTGATCGGCGAAGTTGCAGAAGAAAATTTCTCCGTCGCTGATCGTGTAAGCTCCGCCGCCGTATTCGTGTACCCGCGAGCGCACATTGAACGGCGCAGGCGTGACATCGCTCGTCTGCCCGTCAGGCGTGCGTCGCACGATGACGTAGCGTCCTTTCTCAGCCGGACGCATTTCAATCCAGTAAATGTCATCGCTGTCGAGTTGCACCGAGCCAAGCCCGATGCTTCCGGCGACAATCAGATCAGAAGTAATCGGTGATTTCCACGAACCATAAGCTGCTGTCTGAGTCATCACAATCTCCTTCAATGTCCGGCGCAGCGGTCACTCTAAATCAGGCAACGCGACATTGGTACAGTACCGGGAGCGTAAGCGCGCGGTGTTTATAGCCAGACGCTTTCGCCGAAGGCACCCCGCCCGTAAGCTCGCGGGTCAGTTCCCGCGCCGGTGCCAATATCGCG
>CAYWDW010000317.1:0-6365 GCA_964457105.1 uncultured Heliobacteriaceae bacterium | reverse complement strand
CGACATTTTCCTTTTTGCCTTGTCTTTAAAAGAAAATGGGGGGAAAGGAAAATCTCAGATAACTTTGTTGACGAACTACTAATCAGCGGATGCCAGGTAATTATCCGGTAATCATCAACCACGGACCACGGACAGCAGACAACGGACAACCATTATGTCGCTGATTGGCGGAGTCATTGTGACGCACGGGCACCTGGCCAATGAACTGGTCAGCGCGGCTGAAACGATTGTCGGTGACATCCGGCACATTACTGCCGTGTCCATCGGCTGGCACGACGATCTGGACATGGCGCGCGAAGAGATCAGTCGCGCCGTTGATCGTGTCAACCAGGGCGCAGGCGTGCTGATGCTGACCGATATGTTCGGCGGCACGCCGACCAACATTGCCTGCACGTTTCTCGGCAGCGCGCCGATTGAAGTTGTGACCGGCGTCAATCTGCCGATGGTCATCAAGCTGGCCGATCAGCAGCCCGATGAATCGCTGGAGGTCATCGCCGGGCGCGTGCGCGACCAGGGACAGAAAAGTATTTATGTCGCCAGCGAGGTGCTGGCGCCGGGAAAACAGGCCTGAAATTATTCGTTGTTTTCTGGTTCAGGCGTGAGTACTGACTGCGCCATGCAGCAACGCACGGTCACGATTATCAATCGTCTCGGCTTACACGCCCGCGCTGCCGCCCGGCTGGTCAAACTGGCGGCGGCTTTCAGCAGCCGCATCCGGCTGGCACGCTGCGACGGGCGCGAAGCTTCGGCTGATGCCAAAAGCATTCTGGCCGTGCTGATGCTGGCGGCGACGCAGCACACCGCGCTGGTCGTCACCACCGAGGGCGAAGACGAAGTAATGGCCATGGAAGCATTGTGTTCGCTGATTGCGGACAAGTTCGGGGAGAACTGAGTCATTTGAACTATTCTTTCAGCAGACTTCAGTTGACGGGCAGGTAAGACACAATGCCAGGCACCACCAGAAGATTGCGCGAAGAGAGATTCGAGGGCATCGGTGTATGCCATGGCGTCGCCATCGGCCCGGTCTTTCTGGTTGATGATCCGCGTGGCCGGGTGCTGCGGGTCTTTCTCTCGCCCGAAGAAGTTGAACCCGAAGTGGCGCGCTTTCACCAGGCCGTGCAAACCGCGCAGCAGCAGCTCCACGACGCTCGCCAGCGGTTGCAGGATGCGCTCGGCGAAGAGTATGCCTGGATTCTGGAAGCCCACCTGCTGCTGCTCCAGGACAGCAGTTTCATTCGTCAGATCGAACATTTCATCCGCGAACGCCGCGCCAATGCTGAATGGGCCGTCAAGGACGTGACCAGCAAGCTGCTCGATGTTTACGCCACGATCAGCGACGAGTACCTGCGCGAACGCAGCAGCGACATTACCGATGTCACCAACCGCCTGATTCGCATTCTGGCCGGCACCAAACCCCGCGACCTGAGCGCCCTGACCCGCGAAGCGATCATTGTGGCCGATGACCTGCTGCCTTCGGTCACGGCGGAACTCGACACCGACAAGGTGCTTGGCTTTGTGTCCAACTCCGGCGGCCCGACTTCGCACACGGCCATCATCGCTCGCAGCCTGGGCATTCCGGCGGCGGTTGGCTTGCGCAATGTCACCGCGCGGGTGCGGTCGGGCGAAACCATCATCATTGACGGCAGCACCGGCACCGTCATCGTCCGGCCCACGCCTGAAACGCTGCGGTTTTATTCCGAACAGCGCGAACGCGAACAGCAGCAGTTGCTGCGCGACCTGGAAGAACGCGAACTGCCCGCCATTACCGCCGACGGCGCCAAAATCACGCTGCGCGCCAACATCGAACTGCTTGACGACACCGAACCGCTGCATCGTTACAACGCTGAAGGCATCGGCCTTTATCGTTCCGAATTTCTTTATTCGCAGGTGTCGTCAGGGCTGCCAACCGAGGATGAACAGTTCGAGGTCTACAAAATTCTGGCTGAGACCAGCGGTGCGGCGGGCGCGGTCATTCGCACATTTGATCTCGGCGGCGACAAGCTGCGGCTCGAAGGCTTTGAAGCTGAACCGAACCCGGCGCTGGGGCTGCGCGCCATTCGCCTGTCGCTGACGGTTGAGGAAGTCTTTCGCACGCAGTTGCGCGCGATTCTGCGGGCGGCGGCTTTTGGCAATCTGAAAATCGTCCTGCCGCTGATTTCAAATCTCGACGAACTGCGCTCAGCCAAGCGCATCATTGCCGAAGTCGAACGCGAATTGCGCGAACAGAAAATCACGCACGGCGAGGACATTGAAATCGGCGTGATGGTCGAGGTTCCGGCGGCGGTCGTGATGGTTGAGACGCTCGCCCGCGAAGCCGATTTTTTCAGCCTCGGCACGAACGATCTGATTCAGTACCTGCTCGCCGTTGACCGCGTCAATGAAAACGTCAGCCGGTTGTATGAACCGCTGCACCCGGCAGTGCTGCGCGCCATCAAATTCGCCGCCGACGCCGCGCAGCAGGCGCAGATTCCGCTGAGCGTCTGCGGTGAAATGGCGTCCAATCCGGCGCAGGTCATCGTGCTGCTCGGCCTCGGCATTCATGATTTCAGCATGACGCCGAGCGCCATTCCGCAGGTCAAGCGGGTCATTCGCGCCGTGGATCTGAACGACGCGCACGAGATTGCGGCCCACGCGCTCAGCCTGACCACACCCGCCGAAGTCAACCGCTACGTGCAGACACAAATCGCCCGCCGCTGGTCACACTTCCTGACCGCCGTTCCCGTCTTCGTCTGAATTTTTCGGGAATCAGTATTCGCAGTTGAAGATGCGCCTGCCGCTGCGCCCGCTGCTGGTTTTGACGCTCAGATCAATGCCGAGGACCTTGCTGGCCAGGCCGCGCAGCACATCGTCTTCCAGCCGCCCATTGCTTGGCACGTCAATCCATTTGCTGCCGGAAAAATCGTTGACCAGGCCCTGAATGTGCGCGATGACCTGGAGCTGCGATTTCTTTTCGTCAAGCGGCAGCGCGATGATTTCGAGATAGTAGCGGGCCTTCGTCCAGTTGCGCGTGTCGCTGGCCGGAGGGTTCGAGACGTGTTCGAGGTCGGCGCGCACGGTGATGCCTTTGCTGAAGATTTCATACTTCGTCACGATGCGCCCATCGCCGGGTTTCGTCAGGGTGTCATCAACGGAAATCGCGCAGCTTTTGAGCACCTCGGAGGTGGTTTTCAGAATCTGTTCGCGCGATGCGCCAACGGTATAAGGGTTATCCAGCGGCGGCTCGGTTTTCGGTTTGTCCCAGGTAATCTGCGCGTGCACGCTGATGCCGGTCAGCGCTGACCAGCCGCCAACGAGCAGGAAGCAGAAAAAAAACGAAGCGGATTTCAGTCTCATAAATCTTTCCCGTGTTTCTCCAATCCAGTTTCTGATCCGGCGTGTGGCTTGTGAGGTGATGTCGCCTGAACGATGCCAAGCATAGCGCAATCGGACGATCAGGCAAAGGCGGTCAGCCTGATTGAAGCGGCTTTGAAATGATTGCCTGGCAATGGAATTTTTTTCATAGCGGTTCGGCAGAGATGACGTAAGAATTACCCGAACGGCCCTGCTCGCCAGGCTTGCCTGTTTATCAATGTCTGCATAAAAGGCCCGTCTCTATTGGGTTTTACGCGCATCAGCACGGGCCGGTGAGCTGTGGCACCGTGATTGCTCTAGTCAGGGTGGGGCAAAGAGATACCAGGTGGTTAACGCCACTGTCGGTGTCACGTGGTTAAGGAGGTGAGGACCTTAACCACAAATTCAAGGGCGCAGCAGGCATCCCACGACTGCTGCGCCTCTTATTTTATCCTGCGCTTCGGTGCCTGGCCGAACAACCCATCTTCGATTTCATTCTGTCTGATTCATCTCGCCTTCATCCCTGCGCGGGTGACGGAGGCCTGGGCGACACGGTTTATTCTGAAGCTGACACCGCGTAACACTGACAACACACCGCGTGTTGTCATCGTCAGTGATGAATCAATCGTATCGCCTGGGTCATTCACGATCCGGCGCGATCAGCCCGACCATTGCCCGCCGGCAATTCCAGGCGACTCAGTTTTCCAGTCTCGCTTCAGCCAGTTTGCGCACAGGCAGATGATGCTGCTGCGCCCAGGCCTGGATCACCGCACCGAGTTGTTTCATCCATTGCTCAAGGGCGATGCTTTCTTCCGGCGCGATCAGATAACTCAGATCCGCGCGGCGATCCGCCCAATGGTCTTTGGTGTCGTCCAGCACGTGAACAAACTTCCGGCCATTCACTTCGCGGCCTTTCGGAAAGCGACTTTTCTCCCACACGGTTTGTAAAGCGCGGAAGGTTTGAAGTCGCTCTTCGACCGTGCTGCGCGCCTGATCGTAAGCCGCGACGAGCTGGCCGAGCGCCTGCTCAGGGCTGTTCTTTTCAGCGGCGGCGCGGGCGGCAGCGAGTTTGTCTTCGATGCTTTTCAAACTGAGAATCAGCCGATTGTGATGCCCGGTCAGTTCGGCGATTGAAAGCAGGACTTCGAGGTTGTAACGATTGTGATCGGCCTTCGCGAGGTTCTGGTAAAGGCGCTGTTGCAGCAGGTTGTTTTCGACCGCCATCCGCTGCGCCTGCTCGATCAGTTTGTCGTAGCGCCCGACATAGACGGGCGTGAAGCTCAAACCGGGCAACGCGGGCAGCGCCGGTTGCGGCAGCGTTTCGTCGAAGCGCGTCGTGCCGATGCCCTTGCCGTATGAATTGCCATAGCCGGGCGCGCGCGCTTTCGAGATGACGCGATCCCAAGACTTCTCAAAAAAGCGCGCCTGCGTTTGCAGCCCGCCATATATTTCCGCTATCCCCGCGACATTCGGGCCGTAGTAAATCCTGATGAATTCGGCAACCGTCTGTTCGACCGGCGGCGTGCCCGGCGTCCAGCCGTATTCCGCCACGGTCGCCCAGCCAGGCCAGAACGTTTCGTTGTGCAGACCCGAATCGTCCCACGCTGCGCCAAACACGCCAATCGGGTTGCCGCGCCACACGTGACTTGTCGCAATCGCCCTGGACGCCGATGGCAGGCGTCCGGCGGATGGTCCCTGATCGCCGCCCGTTTGCGTGCCGGGCAGGTGATTCGGGAAGAGATATTCCGCGCCCTGCATCGAGGTGTAAATCAGTTGCCGCATGCCCAGTTCATTCTCTGGCCTGATGTATTCCTCCTCGCCCAGCACGCCGTCAATCACATCGGGCGGAATCATCTTCACGTGTTCAGGCAGCAGCGGATATTCAGCCCACACCAGAATCCGCCGCCCGCGACTCGCCGCAAAATCACGCGCGCGCCGCACAAACTCGACCCACTTCAGGCTCCGGTTTTCTTCGTTGTAGGGCTGACCGCATTTGGCGCAGATGCCCGCGTAATAAACTTCGTCGGTCGAGACATAAAGATAATCCACGCCCTTCGTCGCTTTGATGACATCGTCGTACATCTGAAAGATCAGCTTGTAGACTTCTTCATCGCACAGGCACGACTGATAGTTGTTGCCGTCGGCGCGCAGGTGAGCGAATTGCGGATGCTTGAGCACATAGGCCATGTGCGCCGGAGCCTGCACATTCGGCACAATCTGAATGAATCGTTCGAGGCCGTAATTGACAAGTTCCTGCAACTCCGCCGTCGTAAAAGCGCCCGGCGCGCCGATGATCGGGTTGGAGGGATACTCGAATTTGTCTTCGAGTTCAAAGGCGATCATGTTGACCTTGAAGCGCGCCGACCAGTCTAAATATCGCTTGAGCGTTTCCAGGCGATCCTGGTGATGCTTCGTGTCCCAGTGCAGAAACCGCAATTGCAATTTCGGCCAGTCTTCAATCGTCGCAACCGGCAGGAACAAACGTCCGCGCGCGCCGGGCCTGAGCAGTTGCAGCAGCGTCTGCACGCCGTAAAACAAGCCCTGGTCGCTGTTGCCGGTAATTTCAATCACGCCGGGCGCGATCTTCAGCCGATAACCCTGCCGGGCAATGGCGGGGTCGTTGCCCGTTTGCACTGCACCGCTGTTGACGGCGAGGCGCATCACGCCGACGCTTTGATTCGAGCCGGGCTTCGCCGTCGCGCGCAGTTCGATCTGCTGAAACGCCTGCAGGTCGCCGAGCAGTGAACGCACCGCGATGTGATTCCGCGCCAGGCCGCCCGCGTCATAAACCCAGGCTTCATTGAACTCGATCTCCTGGCTGTGCAACTCAACTTGCTGTGGCGTGGGAATGACCGAATAGCCGCGCAGGAACAGCTCTGTTGGCGGTTGCGCAACGGCGGACGTGGCGGCGACAAGAAGCAGGCTGAACAGAAATGCCATTCTGATCTTCATGAAATTTACCCTGACTCCGAACACCAGGTTCATTTGGGTGTGACTTTCTATGACGACAGGGGACACGCGGAAATAACAGAACA